>CAVGIV010000010.1:0-52123 GCA_963629395.1 Paludibacteraceae bacterium
GCGCTTCGCGCCTTGGCCGCCTGCCAATTTCAATCGTGAATTTGCCTGCAAGCAGTCAATTCACGTTGAAATATGGCAGGTGCTAAACAGATACCAAATAAGAAGAGTGGAGCATGAGTCGTTTTTTTAAGAAAGAGTGTGAGGAGCACCCCTACCGTTTTATCATTGGATTTTTTGTGATTTTCATCAGCTGGTTTGCATTCCTGGAATGGTTGAATCTGCCGGTTGTGTGGCACATCCACTGCCGCCTGGATCAGTACATTCCCTTCGTAAAGTATGCGGTGATTCCATATTGCATCTGGTTTTTGTGGATGACACAGACGATGTTTCACATGGTCCTTCGGGAGGACGGGCAGACGCGCTGGCGCACGCTGGCACCGCTCTTTTTGGGACTTCTTCTGATCCTTTTGTTCTGTATGCTGGTGCCGAACGGCATCTCGCTGCGGCCGGAGGAGATAAAGGGAAACGACCTGTGTGCCGTTGCGGTGCGCATCATTGAGGGAACAGATAATCCCAACAACGTGTGCCCCAGTATGCATGTATATTCGACCATTTTCCTGGATTTTGCGGTGCACAGAGCCAAGGGCTACCGGCACCGGATTGTCCGGCCGCTGGCAAGGATTATGGATATCCTGATCTGCTGCTCCACCATGCTGCTCAAGCAGCACAGCGTCGTTGATGTAACCTGTGCGCTGGCCTTTGCCCTTGTGATGGATCTTTCGGCGGAGTTTCTGATGACCAGAAGCGCAGCCCGCGAGGTGGCTCGTCAGAGAGGTTGAGTCCTGATATCAGCAGAAAGTTTTAACAGAGATCTTTTGATTTAGTAATGACCGTCGGCCTTCAAGGGCCGGCGGTTTTTCGTTTGTATAGGAACTCGAAATTTGTGTGAAAAATTCATAAAAACAGCAGTTTTAACAAAAAACTGTGGTAATGTTGTACATACCCGGCTGTGATTTGGAGGCGGGCAAAGAATGAATGCAGCGCTTCGGAGCTACGTGCGATTATGACCGCCGGCGGATCTAAGAGCCGGCGTGCTGCGGAGGACTGCAGATGTATACAGGGGATGTATTAAGAAGAAATGGATGAAACAAACAGTATATATGGAGATCAGCTCCCGAAGCTGGAGGAGGTGCGCGAGCACCTGACCGGAGAAATTCAGCAGGTGCGAGAGAAAATGCGAAGCGACCTGGGGATGGATCCGGTGGAGCATTGTCTTTCCAGGATTAAAAGTGAAGAGAGCATGCGGGAAAAGTGCCGCAGAAAAGGACTGCCGGAGACGACGGAGTCGGCACTGGAGAAGATCCACGATGCAATCGGAATTCGCGTAGTCTGCTCCTTCCTGAGCGATGTGTATGTAATCCGGGATCACCTGGCGGCCCTTCCGAATGTGGAGGTTCTGGAGGAAAAGGACTACATTCGTCACGCCAAGCCCAACGGCTACCGCAGCTACCACATGATTCTGATTGTCGGCGGCAAGTATCACGCGGAAATCCAGCTGCGTACAATCTCACAGGACACGTGGGCGGCACTGGAGCACCAGCTGAGGTACAAAAAGCAGCCCAGCGGGAACGATGCACTGATTGCCGCAGAGCTCAAGCGCTGCGCGGATGAGCTGGCCTCGACCGATGTGTCGATGCAGACGATACGTGATACCTTACACTCGGAATTGCCTGATGGCAATTCCTCCTGTTTGGAGTGAGCTCTCTTTGAGAGCTGCACTCCCGCATCGGAGAAACCGCCTGCGCGGATTTCTCCTCGCGACACTCGGAATTGCCTGATGGCAATTCCTCCTGTTTGGAGTGAGCTCTCTTTGAGAGCTGCACTCCCGCATCGGAGAAACCGCCTGCGCGGATTTCTCCTTGCGACACTCGGAATTGCCTGATGAATGAAAGGAATGCAATGAAACTTCTTTTGGCAGAGGACACCCCGGACCTGAACCGGGTTTTAACAGCGGCACTGACACACGAGGGATACGATGTGGACAGCGCCTTCGACGGCGAAGAGGCCCTGCACTACGCGCAGGATAACGGCTACGACGCCATGATTCTGGATATCATGATGCCTGGGAAAAACGGGCTGGAGGTTCTAAAGGAGCTGCGCAGCAGCAACATTGTGACACCGGTGCTGCTGCTCACAGCCAAGGCGGAGGTGGATGACCGCGTGACGGGCCTTGATGCCGGTGCCGACGATTACCTTACGAAGCCCTTTGCGATGAAGGAGCTTCTGGCCAGAGTCCGGGCCATGACAAGACGCAAGTCGGGTTATGCGGCCCAAAAGATGCAATACGGCGATTTTGCACTGGATGATGAGAATTTCGAGCTGTCCTGCGAGAATTCCGTGCGGCTGTCTGTGAAGGAGTTTGAGCTTCTTCAGTCGCTGGTGCTGAATCAGGGACATGATATTTCCACCAGGTACCTTCTGGAGCATGTCTGGGAGGGCTCGGAAGACGCAGGAAGCGACACGGTGTGGCTCTATGTGTCCTATCTGCGGGGCAAGCTTACCTCTATCGCATCCAGTGTGAGAATTCTCGGAGAAAGGGGCGGAAGTTTCCGGCTGCAGTATGAGTGAAGAGGCAATCCGTAAGCTGAAACTGAAATTCATCATCTATGCAATGCTTAGTCTCAGCATTGTGATGTTCCTCATGGGCGGAATGATCTATGTGACAAACCTATTGGTTTCCCGCAATGAAATTCGGGCAACCATGCAATATATCATTCGGCATGAGGGGAATATTCAGGACGCCGCCATTCTTTATGATGCCCAGACAAAAGAGGCATCGGAGCCCTCGGATTCGGGGCAGTCTGCAGAGGAAGGCTCCGCGTCCTCGGATCACGCACGAGCAGCAGAGGCAGGGAATAACGACGCACCAGCTTCTGATGCAGGGCAGCACACCGAGCTGAAGGAAAGACTCGAGAAGATGAACCAGTCCTTCCGGGAGAATCCCTACGACATTCATGAATTTCTGGGGGATGTTTTCGGAACCGGAAGCGGAGACGATGTGCTCGCGTCGGAGGACGACTCCTTTTCGACGCGTTTTTTTGCAGTGATCTATGATGAGAACGGGACGGTCAGCCAGGTAAAGGCCAATCACATCTCCTCTCTGACGGCCGAAGACGCAAGGACCTTGGGGGATTACGCACGGAACAAGCTGTTTCGCTTCGGACAGTACGGTAAATATTATTACCAGGTACAGGATCTGGAGGATGGACGCGGAATCGTTATTTTCCTGGACGCGACCAACCAGATTCATTCCACGGTGCGGCTGTTTTATTCGGCACTGCTTTTGATTGCCTTCGGAATTTGTATAGCCTTCATGTTCGTCCGTATCTTTTCCGGCAAGGCAATTGCGCCGGAGATCCGCAATGCAGAGCTCCAGAAGCAGTTCATCACCAATGCCAGTCATGAGCTGAAGACGCCTCTGGCGGTGATTCGCGCCAACACGGAGATGCAGGAAATTCTGGGCGGAGAGAATGAATGGACACAGTCCACGCTTCGCCAGGTGGATCGCTTAAGCGGCCTGATTCAGAACCTTGTTGTGATTACAAGAGCGCAGGAGAAGGAGACAGAGGAGCGGATTGCGGTGAATGTCGCGGCCCTGATCCGCGATACGGCGAAGACCTATCAGCCGGTTGCCCTGCAGGAGGGCAAAAAAATGGACATCGATCTGCCGGAAACGCTGACCATGAAGGCTGTGGATTCGGAAATCCGACAGCTGACGACCCTTTTGATTGATAATGCCATTAAGTACTGTGATCCCAAGGGCAGTATACAGGTACAGGCCGGACAAAAGGGACGGGAAACCTGGCTGGTTGTGAGTAATTCCTACCGGGAGGGGAAGGATGTGGATTATTCCCGCTTTTTTGAACGGTTTTACCGGCAGAATGAGGCACATACCATTGGCGAGGAGAAGGATCAAAAGAGCGGATACGGGATCGGCCTTTCCATTGCAGAAAATCTGGTGAAGAAATACAATGGGACTATTAAGGCCGACTGGAAGGACGGCGTGATTTATTTTACCTGCACGCTGCGATGAGGGAAGCCGCAAGGGGGGGAGCAGACCGGCCGCGGAGCTTTGAGCCGGTCATGGGCTTGTAATGAATAAGACGCGGCCAGCGGCTGCAAAGGAGGGTATATGGTACAGGAACTGACAACAAAGGTGCTGACACTGGATGAGACGAGAAACGTAACACTGACTTGCTATCTGCAGCCGGTGGGAGGACGGTTTGATTATGTGGAAAAGCGCCCTGCCATCGTGATTTTGCCGGGAGGAGCGTATCAGTACTGTTCGGACCGCGAAGCGGATCCGGTGGCGTTTGCATATCTGAAGGCCGGATATCAGGTGTTCATCCTGCGTTACAGCGTGGCACAGTTCTGCACCTGGCCGACACCCCTTGCAGATTATGATCAGGCGATGGGGGTGATTTTGGAGCATGCCGATGAGTGGAATCTGTATCCGGACAAGATTGCCGTGATTGGATTCTCTGCCGGCGGGCACCTTGCCGCAGCGGCCGCGACCATGGCTGTGCACCGCCCGAATGCGGCAATTCTCGGGTATGCAGTAACCGGAAATGATGTGAAGGGGTGCAGCCCGACGGCACCGGACTGCAATACGATGGTGGATGATAAAACGCCGCCGTGCTTTATCTTCGCAGCAAGAGATGACGATGTGGTTCCGGTGATGAATTCCGTTCGCTTTATGGAGGCGCTTTCAAAGGCTGGGATTTCCTTTGAAAGTCATATCTATGCCCGGGGCGGACATGGATTTTCTACGGCGGAGAAGTGGGTTCAGAATCCGGGAACGGCGATGAGCGAGCGTGTACCGAACTGGACGAATGACAGCATCGGCTGGCTGAAAGAGGTTTTCGGTGAGTACGACGGCCAGGGAGCAATGACACAGCCTTTGGTGCAGGCACATGTAAATGGAGATTACGACGCAGCACTTTCGGTTGACTGTACCATTGGAAAGCTCTTTTCTGTACCGGCGGCTAAGGAGGTCCTCGAGCCGCTCGTTGCCAGCATGAAGAATCAGCAGCTTGGAGAAAATGCTGTGGATCCTGCAATTATGCAGGAGATGCTGATGCCGGTGAAGCTGGGGGATTTCATGCGCTTTGCGGGTGCTCCGGAGGAGGCTGTGGCCAAGCTCGACGGCATGCTGCGGCAGATTCCGAATCCGGCGGAATAATAACAATAAGGGTGGAATAGTTACGATTAAGTCGCATTTCCTAAGAGTGACGAGGTGATGATGGAGAGGGAAGAAACGCGTAGCCTGCAGTATGAGCTGACGTCGGAGGAGATTGCAGCGAACCTGCAGGCAGTCAGGAATAATATTGCAGCAGCCTGCAAAAGGGCAGGGCGCAGCCCGGAGGATGTGCAGCTGTGCGCAGTCAGCAAGCGAAAGCCCATTGAGGATCTGCGGGCCGCGATGCAGGCAGGGCAGCTCCTGTTCGGAGAGAATTATGTGCAGGAGCTTCGAGATAAGTATGAGGTGCTGGGAGGTGAGTGCAGCTTCCATATGATCGGTCACCTGCAGCGCAACAAGGTGAAGTATCTGATGGACAAGGTGTCACTGATTCATTCTGTGGACAGTCTGGAGCTTGCAAGGCAGATCGATAAGGAGGCCGCCAAGTGCGGCCTTGTGATGGATGTCCTCCTGGAGGTCAATGCGGCCGGAGAGGAAAGCAAATGGGGCTTTGCGCCGGAGGAAACGCTGGAGGCGGCCAAAACGGTCGGAAGCCTTCCGCATGTGCGCGTCCGCGGGCTCATGACATCTGCTCCCTATACACTGGAGGCGGAGTCGAACCGGGGTTACTTTCGCAGGATGAGACAGCTCCAGGAGGAGCTGTCCTCCTCTGGATATGACGGCGTTCTGGCTGATACGCTCTCGATGGGGATGACGGGTGATTACGTTGTTGCTGTGGAAGAGGGCGCCACGCTGGTGCGTGTCGGCACCGGCATTTTCGGACAGCGGGATTACAGCGCATAAGAGGTCGCATAAGAGATCACATAAGAGGTTATGCAGAGTGCAGGGGCAGCAGGATGCCTGTTGCCTTACGGAAGTGATGCAAGCTCAGAAAGAAAGAGCTCGTAATAGTCATCTTCTCCGTCCAGGAGCGGCGAATTTTCGCCGCCGCCGTTGGTGCTGCGGCGCATAGCGGCATAGTACTCCTCACCGGCCATAACCAGGTCCATTTCATAAACCGCTGCGCCGTATTCCTGACTCAGCCGGCAAAAGCTTTGAATGGGAGAGTCACTTTTCCTGGTAGCAAGGAGTGCCTCCTTTATGGAAGGATCGGAAGCGGCGAGGCGCTTTAACTGCTGCAGAGCTTCTTCGAGATTCATAGATAAACTCCTCCTCTCTGGATAAAGGTTGTCTGTTCACGGTGAAATCGCCGAGGCTGAACAGATGACATAGAGAAAGTATATCAGATCTGATTTTTTAACCGATACTTTTTTCATGAGTGTAAAAACGAAAGGATACATATGCATATTCCTGATAATTACCTAAGCCCGCAGACCTGCGCGGTTATGACGGCGGCCATGGTGCCGGTATGGGTTATTTCGGTTCGAAAGCTTGGCGCCAGCCTGGGACAGCAGCCGGGAAAGGCAGCGGAGAATGATCTTCTTTCCGAGAGAGAAGATGCGGGGAAGGTCTCCCGCAGAAGACTTACGATGCTGGGAGCAGCGGCGGCATTTTCTTTTCTGGGGATGATGTTCAACATTCCGCTGCCGGGAGGCACTACAGGACATGCGGTCGGAGGGACGCTGACTGCCATTCTGGCAGGACCTTACGGGGCCTGCATTTCCGTTTCGGTGGCCCTTTTGCTGCAGGCGCTTTTGTTCGGAGACGGCGGAATTCTTGCTTTTGGGGCCAACTGCTTTAACATGGCCTTTGTCATGCCCTTTGTGGGTTATGGCTTCTATCTTCTGATCGCCGGCAGAAGCAAAAAGTCGAAGGTAAAGGCGTCCGGGGAAACGGCAGGGACGGTATCTGTGCGTGAGCTTTTGGGCGCTGCGGTTGGCTCGTACGCCGGCATCAATGCGGCAGCGCTTTGTGCCGCCATTGAATTCGGTATCCAGCCGCTTCTGTTCAGGGACGCATCCGGGATGGCAAGGTACTGCCCGTATCCGTTGTCTGTGTCCATTCCGGCAATGATGGCCGGGCACCTGACTATTTTCGGTTTGGCGGAGGTGGTGTATACGGGAGCAGTGCTTACGTTCCTTGCAAAGACAGCACCGGAGCTTCTGACCGGACGAGTCAATAATGAGCTGGGCGGCGCAGAATCCGCTGAAACAAAGGAAAGAGCAGGCAATTTGGCTGCGAAGGGGCGACGGCTCGGCGCCAAGGCTGTGCCGGTCCTTTTGGGGCTTCTTATGGTGCTGACACCGCTGGGCCTTCTGGCAGAGGGGACTGCCTGGGGGGAATGGGGAACCGACGAAATCGCTGCGACTGGTGCCGGATATACACCCTCCGGTATGGCAAATGGATTCTCCTTTGAGGCACTTTTGCCGGATTATTCCTTTGGAAATGCTCCGGCCGCGGTTGGCTATGTGCTGTCGGCGCTTCTTGGAACTGCAATTCTCCTGATTGTCTTCCGGCTTCTTACAATGAAGAAAAATAAAAGCAGCAGATCCTCATACAGAGCCGGCAGTAAAGAGCTATGAACATACAGCTGATGAAGCTCCTTTCGGTTTTGCTTCGAAGGGACCGGCAGGAGGCCGGAAAGGGCAGGGGAATGCTCACAGCGGAATGCAAGGCGGCGCTTATGCTGCTGGCCCTTCTGACAATTCTTTTAAGCTCTGTCTCCTCCAATGGGATTTTCGTTCTTTCCATTGCGGTGCTGCTCCTGCTGCGCCTGGGGCTTTGGGAGGGAGAGATCATCGCAGAGGTTTTAAAAACAACACTGCTTGCCGCAGGAGCGGCAGCAGTGTTTATGCTTCCTTCCGTCTTTCTTAGCAATCCGGGCTCCTTTGGAACCGTGACGGGAAAGGTGTTTTTGTCGGTTCTGGTGCTGTCGATGCTGCGGGAGACAGTTTCCTGGAAAGACATGACGGCGGCACTGTCAGCCTTTCATGTGCCGGCGCTGTTCATCCTGACACTGGATATGACGGTTCGCTTTCTGGTCCTTCTGGGGCAGTTTTCCGATGCCATGCTGGAGGCGGTTTCACTGCGGCGCGTGGGCAAACGAACCTGGAGGAATGCAGGAACCGGAGGAATTCTGGGCAATACCTTTGTAAAGTCCCAGCAGCTGGCGCAAGAGACCCAGGAAGCAATGGCCTGCCGGTGCTGGAGCACAGACATGCAGCCAAAGAAGCGTCAGGATCGTGCGAACCTGGCAAGGAGGCTTCGCCGGAGCGCACCGGTTATCGGAGCGGCCGCGGCGGAGATTGGCTGGTTTGCACTGACCCAGAGCTGGAGTTAAGGAAGGTAAGATGATTGAGCTGAGGAATGTTTCCTTCCAATACGAAGGAAGTGAGGAAAAAGCGCTGGATGATATCAGCGTTTTTTTTGAACAGGGAAAATGCACGTGCATTACGGGACCGAATGGATGCGGAAAGTCCACATTATTCCGGATTCTTCTGGGACTGGAGACACCGACCGAGGGTGGGTATTATCTGGATGGAGAAGAGATTACTCGCAGGAAGCTGGCGGATCCGTCCTTTTCCATGGAGTTTCACCGGAAAATCGGCTTTGTGTTTCAAAACAGTGAGGTGCAGCTGTTCACCTCCAGCGTAGAAGAAGAGATCGCCTTTGGTCTTCGGCAGCTGGGACTGCCGGAGGAGAAGCTGCAGCAGAAAACGCAGGAGTATCTGGAGCGGTTTGGGCTTGAAAAGCTTCGCCGGCGGGCGCCCTGGGGAATCAGCGGCGGTGAGAAAAAGCGGACAGCCCTTGCAGCGGTGTTTGCCATGGAACCGAAGGTTCTGGTGATTGATGAGCCGATCAGCGGACTGGATGAGGATGCACAGAGCTGGGTTATGAAATTTCTCAAGGAGAGCAGGACTCCGGATAGGACGATCATCATCGGAACGCATGACAGGCGGCTGGTCATGGGACTTGCCGATGCGCAGGTGCGGATGAATAAGTTTCACAGGATTGAGACTTCGTAGCGGTGCGGATGCAGGCTGCAAAGGAAATTCGAATGGTTACGGCGTTGGTATCATGTGATACACTGGTTGAAAATGTTAAGATCCAGGTGAGAATAAGGAGACGTATTATGGCAGAGTTTAATTCGGTACAGGAGCTGGGACTGTGTGTCCTTCATATCGGAATCAATGCGGACGGGGAGGAAGATGCCCGGAGAATTGCGGAAGAGTTTCGCACACTGATGGGCTTTATTCCGGACGAAAATCCGGGATCGATCTTTTCTTCTCCGCTGATTGAGATCATGAAAAAGGACGGGCCCGGCAAGATGGGGCACATTGCCATCGGTGCTCACGATGTTGGAAAGGCTGCGGAGTATTTTCGCTCTACCGGAATGGGAGTCAAGGAAGAAACAGCTAAGTATGATGAAAGCGGCGAGCTGACATTCATCTATCTGGCAAAGGAAATCGCAGGCTTTGCTATCCATCTGAAGAAATATTAGTAATTGTTTAGCGCCCATCTCGATTTTCCTTCGGAAAACCTCGATGTGGCTGGCCAGAGGCGCTTCGCGCCTTGGCCGCCTGCCAATTTCAATCGTGAATTTGCCTGCAAGCAGCGGGTTCACGTTGAAATATGGCAGGTGCTAAACAGATACAAATATTGAGGCTTTGAATAGGCACGAGGATTTTCTGGGGCCCTATTGACAGTAACCATTCAGAGCCCATTTGCAAAGGTGTGCCTGGCGCTGAATAGTTGCTATGGACAAATGGAGGAGAGGCAATCAGAGGATAGTACGGCGTTGGAATGTGACAGGAGGAAGGTATGAGGACAATTGAAAAACTAAGGCGCTACGCCCGGCAGCAGGAACCCTACGTAGTGGAGTGCGGCTCCATACCCGATGATCTGTTCAGAGAGAATCATGTTAACAGAGGACTCCGTGATATAAACGGAAAGGGTGTTGTAACGGGACTGACCAATATCTCAGAGGTCATTTCCATGAAGGAAGTGGATGGACAGCGTGTGCCCTGTGACGGTGAGCTGTGGTATCGGGGATACCGTGTGGAGGACCTGGTGCGTCAGTATACGGAGCACGGGTTTGGGTATGAGAATCTGACGTACCTGCTGCTGTTCGGAGAGCTTCCGGATGAGCAGAAGGAATCGGAATTCATTAAGAATCTGGTGATGTCCAGGAATCTTCCTTCCAACTTTACCCGTGATGTCATCATGAAGGCGCCGACAAGGGATATCATGAATTCCATGACGCGCAGCATTCTGACGCTGGCGTCCTATGACATTGATGCGCAGAACGTGGCGGTTGACAACGTGATCCGTCAGTCCTTGATGCTGATTGCGGTGTTCCCGATGCTGGCCATCTATGCCTACCATGCATACAATTACGATGCCAAGCTGGAAAGCATGTACATCCACCGCCCGGATCCGCAGATGTCTACGGTGGAGAATATCCTGCGCATGCTGCGGCCGGATCAGAAGTTTACCGAGACGGAGGTAAAGGTTCTGGATGCGGCGCTGATGCTGCACATGGAGCACGGCGGCGGCAACAATTCCACGTTTACGACGCGCGTAGTCACATCCTCCGGTTCGGATACCTATGCAACGATTGCAGCAGCCATGTCCTCTCTGAAGGGCCCGCGCCACGGCGGCGCCAACCTGAAGGTGATGGATATGATGGATGACATCAAGGACCATGTTCAGGACTGGACGGATGACGATGAGGTCAGCGCATATCTGAATAAGCTGGTGGCAGGAGAGGCCTTTGACCGGAAGGGGCTGATCTACGGAATGGGGCATGCGGTATATTCCATTTCCGACCCCAGAGAGCGCATCTTCAAGAACTTTGTGACAGAGCTGGCGGCGGAAAAGGGTAAGGAAAAAGAGCTTGCTCTGTACAATCAGATAGAGAAGCTTGCTCCGGAGGTAATTGCGGCAAGACGCCATATCTATAAGGGTGTCAGTCCGAATGTGGACTTCTACAGCGGCTTTGTCTACGACATGCTGGGGATTCCCAGAGAGCTGTATACGCCGCTGTTCGCCATCGCGCGCATTTCCGGCTGGAGTGCGCATCGTCTGGAGGAGCTGGTTGAAAACGGGAAAATCATGCGCCCGGCATATGTCTCTGTTATGAAGGAGCGTCAGTAGGAAAGAATATGGAATCAGATTATATTGCGGCAAGAAAACAAGGCATCCGCGAGATGCGGCAGGCAGCGGCGGAAAAGCGCTCTCCCTACCCGGCGGTGCTGGACGATATCATAAAGGGTGAGGGAAAGCTTGCGGAAGTGAGCATCGGCCTTCTTGAAATTCCGATTTCCATGATCGACGGGACCAAAACGGAGGGCAGAACCTCCGCCTTCTCGTGCGGCTTTATGCCCATTCTGCAGTCCGATACGGAGTTTGCCAGAAAGTGGTCCGACCTGTACGACTCACAGCTGGAGGATGGAATACGGGATCCGATCAAGGCCTATGAGTACATGACAAGGTTTTATGTGGAGGAGGGCAACAAGCGCGTCTCTGTCAGCAGCTTTGTCGGGGCGACGGCCATTCATGCCAACGTCATCCGTGTGATGCCCAGGAAGGCGGACACGAAGGAATACCGTATATATCGGGAATTTTTGGAATATTTCAATGTCTGCCGTATGTACGATGTTACCTTCACAGAGGAAGGAAGCTATCGGAAATTTGCGGCGTGCCTGGGTCAGACGCTGGATAAGCCCTGGCCCAAGGAGGTCCAGGAGGACATTAAGGCCGCATATGCTGCCTTCTCAGAGATTTATCTGCATGAGGGGGAAAAGCGCAGAATGACGCTCCCGGTGGGAGATGCCTTTCTGACCTACCTTAATTTCTACCCGGTGCAGAGCCTGTTCAATGAGCCCAGACAGATCCTGGAGAACCGGATCGGACGGCTTTGGAATGAGTTTCTTGTGGATGCCAATGAGGACGGCATTACGCTGGTGGAAACGCCGGAGGAGCTGCGGGAGGCCAAGGGAACGCTGGGGACAGCGCTTCGCGGAATTCTCACGCCCAAGGCGCGCTACAGCACAGAAAATCCTCTTCACATGGCCTTCATATATCCGAAGAGTGCGGATGATTCCGGCTGGATCTACGGTCATGAGCTTGGACGCAATTACATTGAAAGCCGCTTCGGTGGACTGGTGAAAACAGAAAAATTCGAGAACTGCTCTTCGGATGAGGAGGTGCGCAAGGCCATTGATCTGGCGGCCAGCCATCATGCCGAGATGATCTTTACGATCTCACCGACACAGATGGATGAAACCCTCCGCTCTGCTATTCACTTTCCGCAGCTGAAATTCCTGAACTGCTCCATCAACCTTTCACACAACGCGGTGCGCACCTATTACGGGCGCATGCATGAAGCGAAGTTCCTGATGGGCGCCATTGCAGCCAGCGTTGCGAGCAATCACAAGATCGGCTATGTTGCAGATTATCCGATCTATGGAATTGTGGCAGGAATCAATGCCTTTGCCATTGGAGCATCCATCATTGATCCAAAGGCCAGAATTCATCTGAAATGGTCCACGAACAAGGATACGGATTGGCGACAGGAGCTGGATGAAGAGGGAGTCTACGTGATATCCGGCCCGGATTTCATTCGGCCTGCGCAGGCCTCCCGTGAATACGGCATTTACCAGAAGGATATGGACGGAAACGTGATCAATCTCGCGGCGCCCATGTGGAACTGGGGAACCTATTATGAGCTCATTGCGCGGAACGTCCTGGAAGGGAACTGGGATGTGGCAGGACAGGCGGCAGAGGACCGCTCCACCAACTACTGGTGGGGAATGTCCGCCGGTGTTATCGATGTTATCCTCTCGGAAAAGCTCTCCTACAGCTCCAGAAAGCTGGTCAATCTTCTGAGGGACGGCATCGTAGAGGGGCATGTCAGCCCGTTTATGGGTGAGCTGCATTCCCAGGAGGGAATGATTCGGGATGCATCCTCCAGAGGACTCTCCAATGAAGAAATCATTACCATGAGCTGGCTCAATGATAATGTCATCGGCAGTATTCCCAAAAAGGAACGTCTGAATGAGGAGGCAGGTGCTGCTGTCGCCGTCAGCGGGGTCAGCAGCGTGACAGATGCCGAAGAAACCGCTGCATCCGCCGGCTTTGCGGCAGCAGGACATGAGAAAACGACGCAGGAAGCGGAAGCTGCTCAGAACGGATGGACAGCACAATGAAAATACTGGTAATTGCGGATGAAGAGGTCAAAAGCCTCTGGGATTATTACGATCCGGAAAAGACAAGAGGTGTTGATCTGATCATTTCCTGCGGTGATCTTAAGCCGCAGTATCTTGAGTTTCTGGAAACGATGGTGAACTGCCCGCTTTTGTACGTGCGCGGCAATCATGATTCCAAATATGATCAGATGCCGCCGCTGGGCTGCATCGACATAGACGACCGGGTATACGATTACAAGGGACTTCGCATTGCCGGCCTTGGCGGCAGCATGCGCTACCGCTTAGGGAAGGACATGTATACCGAGGATGAGATGCGAAGGCGCATTGCCAAGCTCAATCGTCAGGCGGTGTTAATGAACGGCGTGGATGTTCTGGTGACGCATGCACCGGCAAGAGGCTATGGCGATATGGACGATCTTCCGCATGTCGGATTTTCGTGCTTTAATGAATTTCTGGATCGGTGGAAGCCTAAATATATGCTGCACGGCCATGTGCACAAAACCTACGGCTATCAGTTCCTGCGTGAGCGGGAGCATGCCAGCGGCACGAGAATCATCAATGCCTATGAGTATACAATGCTCAGCATCGGCGAGGATGAGCATCCTGCACAGGGACGCACCGGTTCGGCCTTGTATGATTTATATATGAGCCTTAAGATAAAGCGTTGAGGCGTATTTTGTCGTCTGTACAAAAACCAAAACACTGCGAAAGAAGTGAGGATAACGATGGAAATGCAAATGGAGTTCAAGCGGAAGCTGCCGATTCCACAGGAAATCAAGCGGGAGTTTCCGCTTTCTGCTGAGATTCAGAAGATTAAGGAAGAACGCGATCGCACGATAGAGGACATCTTCTACGGGAGAGATTCCCGCTTTCTTCTGGTGATAGGACCCTGCTCGGCGGACCGGGAGGATGCGGTTCTGGAGTATATGACGCGGCTCGTGCGCGTACAGGAGAAGGTGAAGGATAAGATCTTTATCATCCCTCGTGTCTACACCAACAAGCCCAGAACCAAAGGTACAGGTTACAAGGGCATGCTTCATCAGCCGGATCCGGAAAAGGATGAGGATATGCTGGCGGGAATCATTGCCATTCGTCAGATGCATACGCACGTCGTAGAGGAGACGGGCTTTACCTGTGCCGAGGAGATGCTCTATCCGGAGAATCATCGGTATCTTTCGGATCTTCTGGCCTATGTCGCCATTGGCGCCCGTTCCGTGGAGGATCAGCAGCACCGCATGGTTGCCAGCGGCGTTGGCATTCCGGCAGGTATGAAGAATCCGACCGGCGGAGATATCTCTGTTATGATGAACTCCATTACAGCTGCGCAGAGCAGTCAGACATTCCTGTACCGCGGCTGGGAGGTAGTGACCACCGGCAATCCGATGGCTCATGCAATCCTCCGCGGCTATGTGGACAAATACGGACGCAATCATCCCAACTACCATTATGAGGATCTGATGAGTCTCCGGGAAGCCTATGATAAGGCAGGACTGCAGAATCCGGCAGTTCTGGTGGACTGCAATCATGCCAATTCCAATAAGAATTTCCTGGAGCAGATTCGCATTTCCAGGGATGTTCTCCATTCGATGCGCGCATCAGAGGATATTCGAGGTCTGGTAAAGGGACTTATGATCGAAAGCTACCTGGAGGACGGCGCGCAGAAGATCGGAGAAGGTGTCTATGGAAAATCCATCACCGATCCATGCCTTGGCTGGGAAAAGTCAGAACAGCTGATCTACGATCTTGCCGATGAGCTTTGAGCGTTTTATCAGAGGGGGGAATTTCCATGCCGGAAGAGAATAACAGGGAGCATACAAAACCTTTGACGCTTGGCGAAATCCAGCAGGATATGGATACGCTGAAGAAGTTTTTTGCGTCGGTCAGGCTCCTGGAGCCGGAGGATGTTGCCGGGGAGGCGAATAAGCCCTTTGGCAGCAAGATGCACGATGCCTGTATGAAGGCTGCGGGAGATGCATTTGCAGCAAAGGGGAGTGCGGCCAAGCTCGAGTACGAAAACGGCAAGGGATTTCAGGTGACGGCCCGGTATGTGGAGGTGGATGGCAAACCGTATGTGCTTCAGACGATTCAGCCGCTGGATACCGGCTTCACGGCGGAAATTGACGGAGACGACAGACTGTATAAGGATGCGCTGACCGGGACCTATAACCGGCGGTTCTATGAAGAGAAGCTGCACAGGCAGTACTTGACTGCTGGTGTAGCCATGATTGATCTGGATGACTTCAAGATTTACAACGATACCTTTGGTCATCATGCCGGTGATATTGCGCTGGAAACCGCAGCCAAGATTATTCAGAACTGTATTCGTGACTCGGATTATCTGATCCGTTATGGCGGCGATGAGCTTTTGCTCATACTGCCGGATATAACGGGGGATGATTTTGCAAGAAAGCTTCGCGTGATCAATAAGAAGCTGCACAGCGCCGAGGTTCCCGGATATCAAAAGCTCCAGCTTTCTGCGAGCATTGGCGGAGTTCTCTCTGCCGGGATGACGACGGAAAAGGCTGTCCACGAGGCGGACCGCCTGATGTATCAGGCCAAGCAAAGCAAGAATACCGTCGTGACAGACCATGACGAGCAAGGCGTATCTGTAAAGTCAAGGGAGCAGAAAGAACAAGAGGAGCAGCCGCTTGTCCTGATCATCGATGATTCACTGATGAACCGGGAGATTCTCCGCGAAATTCTTAGCAGTGAATACCGTGTTATTGAGGCTGCAAATGCAGAAGATGGCCTGGAGATGCTGAACAAGTATGGTCTGAGCATTTCTGTGATTTTGCTGGATATTGTCATGCCGGGCATGAGCGGCCTGGAGATGCTCACCGAGATGAGCCATCAGAACTGGCTGGAGGAGATTCCGGTCATCATGATCTCCAGCGAGGATTCCAATTACATTGTTCGAAGAGCGTATGACCTTGGAGCCTCTGACTATATCAGCCGTCCCTTCGATGCGAGCATCGTCTACCGGAGAGTGTCGAACACTATTCGCCTCTATGCCAAGCAAAGACGACTTTCCGGTCTGGTGGCACAGCAGTTCTATGCGCGCGAGAAGAACAACCGCATGATGATCAATATCTTAAGTCAGGTGGTGGAGCTTCGAAACGGTGAAAGCGGGCTCCATGTCCGTCATCTGCAGGTGCTGACGGAGATTCTGCTGGAGCGGGTTGCACAGGTCACGGATCAGTATGAACTCTCCAAAAATCAGATATCACTGATCGCGACAGCCTCTGCGCTGCATGACATTGGGAAAATCGCCATTGACGACAAGATTCTGAACAAACCGGGGCGCCTGACATCGGAAGAGTATGAGATCATGAAGACGCATACGACGATTGGTGCCAACATGCTGGAGCAGCTTACGCAGTATCAGAATGAGCCGATGATACAAATTTCATATCAGATCTGCCGCTGGCATCATGAGCGCTACGATGGACGAGGGTATCCGGACGGACTCAAGGGCGAAGAGATTCCGTTTTGCGCACAGGTTGTGGCGCTGGCGGATGTGTACGATGCATTGGTCAGCGAGCGGGTGTACAAGAAAGCCATCCCGCATGATCAGGCGGTTCAGATGATTCTGAACGGAGAGTGCGGCGTCTTCAATCCCATGCTCCTGGAGTGTTTTGTAAAGATTCAGGAGAAGATCCGGGTTGAGATGGAAGCGATGAATTCTACCCCCCCCCCAGGGACGGATCTTGGGGATGGAATTTCAATCGGGGCAATGAAAAAGACTGAGTAATCGGTTTTACGGCGCGAGGTGTTCTTCACGAGGCGCAGCGCCGATCTTCGGCGAAAGGAAAATAAGGAATGACAGTAGAGGAAGTATACAGCAGGATTGGCGCAGACTACAGCGATGTTTTAAAACGCCTTCCCAGCGAGAGTCTGATCGCGAGACTGATTGTTAAATATCTGCAGGACCTATCCTACCGGGAACTGATGGAAGCAGTACAAAGAAGTGAAGTGGATGCCGCGTTTCGTGCTGCTCACACGCTGAAGGGAGTATGCCAGAATCTGGGCTTTTCGAATATGATCCAGCCGGTATCGGATGTTACGGAGATTTTCCGTGCGGGCACCATGGACGGAGCCGCTCCGCTTCTGGAGATAATTACCAAAGAGCAGGAAAAGGTAGCGGAGGCTATCAAGACATTTGACGAGAACGCCACATGAGCAAAAGAGAAGCTTTGAAGCAGCGATTTTGCGAATGGGCTCTGAATAGTTACGACATTTGAGGAAAACCGGCAGGAGAAAAGAAGCAGAGGGAGGCGGCGATTGGCTGCTGCACCTCTGTTTTTGCGTACGATTGTGCTACAATAACTCATTCACAGGTACGATGATGTGATATTTCAGCCGGTAAAGGAGCAGGATTATGACAGATGAAGAGCTTAGCAGAAAGGTCGATGACATTGTCTCGAAGATGTCTGCGGAGGACAAGATCGCCTTCTGCAGCGGGAAGGATTTCTGGCATACAAAGAGCTTTGAACAATATGAAATTCCGGAAATCATGATGACAGACGGACCGCACGGCCTGCGCAAACAGGATGGGAAGACGGGGGACTTTGGAATCAATGATTCCGAACCGGCAACGTGCTTTCCGACGGCGGTGACTGCGGCCCAGACCTGGAACCGCAAGCTCCTGTATGAGGAGGGCCGGGCCATCGGCGAGGAGGCCAAGGAGCAGCAGGTTGCCGTGGTGCTGGGGCCTGGCGTGAACATCAAGCGTAATCCCCTGTGCGGCCGTAATTTTGAATACTATTCGGAGGATCCCTATGTGGCCGGGGAGCTGGGCGCCTCATTTGTGGCCGGCATGCAGAAGGAGACGGGGATTGGCACGAGCCTCAAGCACTTCGCCGGCAATTCGCAGGAGTACCGGCGGCTTCAGTCCGATTCTCAGATGGACGAGCGAACTCTGCGGGAAATCTATCTTCGCGCCTTCGAAAAGGTGGTGAAGAAGGCGCAGCCTGCCACTGTAATGTGCGCCTACAACAAGCTTGGCGGCACCTACTGCAGTGATAATGAGCGGCTGCTGACAGATATTCTCCGCGCAGATTGGGGCTTTAAGGGCGCAGTGGTTACGGACTGGGGGGCACTAAATGACAGGACAAAGGCTTTTGAGGCAGGATGTGATCTGGTGATGCCGGGCGGCTCCGGCGTTGGTGAGAAGGAGGCCAAAAAGGCTCTGGAGAGCGGTGAATTATCACAGGATGCGGTGGATGCCAGCGTAAAGCGCATCCTTGCCCTGGTGCTTCGCAGAAAGGAAGCACTGGATAAGGCTCAGAACTATTCCTACGACCGCGTGGCGCACCAAACGACCGCACAGCGCATTGCAGAGGAGGGGGCCGTTCTTTTGAAAAACGATCGAAACCTTCTTCCGTTCCCGGATATGAAGGATGTCCTTCTGGTCGGCAAAATGGCGGCGTCTATGCGGTATCAGGGGAGCGGCAGCTCCCACATCCAGCCAACAAAGCTCTCCCAGGTACGGGAGAATATACCGGAGGCACCGTATGTGGAAGGGTGCGATGATGAGGGCAATGTGACTGAGGAGAGCCTTGCGGAAATAACCAGGGCAGCGGCCAAGGCAAAGGCCGTTGTCGTCTTTGCCGGACTGACGGATTTGTACGAGTCAGAGGGCTTTGACCGGCAGGATCTTTCCATTCCGACAGGGCATAACCGCATGGTGAAGGCAGCTCTTGCCGGCAATGCGAATGTAGCTGTGGTGCTCATGGGCGGCAGCCCGATGAAGCTTCCCTGGATTCGCGAGGTAGGAGCAGTGCTCTATACGGGGCTGTGCGGACAGGCAGGCGGAGCAGCGATTGCCAATATTTTGACTGGTAAAGTCAACCCGTCGGGACGACTGACCGAAACCTGGCCGCTGGAGGAAATTGACATTCCCTGCTACGGGACCTACGGCAAAAAGGATGCGCAGTACCGGGAGGGCATCTACGTAGGATATCGCTATTATGAAAAGGCGGGGCAGCAGGTGCTCTTCCCCTTCGGCTATGGTCTGTCTTATACGCAGTTTGAATATACCAATCTCTTAATCAGCGACCGCCAGGTGACTGTGCAGATCCGCAATGTAGGAAAGCGGGCCGGTGCGGAGGTTGTACAGCTCTATGTGGGAAATCCGCAGGACGGTATTTTCCGTCCGGTCAAGGAGCTGCGGGCGTTCGAGAAGGTGTTCCTGCAGCCGGGCGAGGGAGCAATGGTGACCTTCCTTCTGGCGAGTCGTGATTTTGCGGTGTACCAGGACGGATGGAAGATTCCTACCGGTACCTATGCGGTTATGGTAGGCCCGTCCTCGAGTGATATTCGGCTTTTGCAGCAGGTTGTTGTGGAGGAGGAGCCGGTATCATCGCCCTCCTGGCAGTCCGGCAGCTGGTACGCAAGACCGGTCGGTCAGCCGACGCTGGAGGACTGGAAGCATCTGATGGGTGAAGCTATGCCGGAGCAGGAAGAGGCGCAGACGCATTTCACCAGGGAGAGCTCTCTTTCCGAAATGGCAGACTGCAGCCGGCTGGTACGGTTTATATTGAAGCGTGTCCGCAGCAAATGCCGCAGGCAGGCGGGCGGGGAGGACTGCGATGAGAGGGATCCGTCCTTCCGTATGGCATATGCAACCGCAGCGGATGTGCCGGTGCGCGCACTCCGTTCATTTGCGCCATGGCTTCCTTCCTTTGCGGAGCGGTTTCTGGTGTGGAATGCCAACCGGGGTTCGAAGAGATAAGAGGCCGGTGGATCGAACGGAATGGCAAAGGAGAACGAGCAATGGTAAAAAGTCCGCTTGAAATCGAACGAAAATGGATGGTTCAGGGGTGGCCGGAGGAGCCTGAGAAGGCAGAGAAGGCACTTCCGGTGCTCAAAGAGGAACGAATGGAGCAGGGCTACATCAGCACAGAGCCCACCGTGCGCATTCGCAGCGAGCAGGAAATGGGGAAAGAAGCACAGTACATTCTGTGCTTTAAATCTGCGGGGTATGGATTGACCCGAAAGGAAACGGAGTTTCCGATCGCCAGGGAGCATTTTCAGCAGCTGGAGGATATTATCGGATGTCCGCTGGTGCCAAAGGTACGCAAGACCTATCTTCTGCCGGACGGCCATCACCTCGAAGTCAACGCCGTGGATGAGGGAGCGGACACGTCCTTTTACTACGCCGAGGTGGAATTTGAATCGGAGGAAGAGGCGGGGGCATTCCTGCCGGAGGCAGTGGGCCTTGGCGAGTATCTTTCGGATGAAGTGACAGGGACACCCGGGATGTCGATGGGCGCATACTGGAAAAGGGTGCGGCTGGGAAAATAAGTTTTGAATGCACTTTAAATGGGCAGAGGAGAATAGAGTGGCAGTGCAGAATTTTAAGCTGATCGTCAGCTATGACGGAACCAGATACTATGGCTGGGAGCATCAGCCCAATACGGAAATGACCATCCAGGGGAAGCTCGAGAGTGTGCTGACGCAGATGCAGGAAACCACATCCGGGAAGCCACTTCCTAAACCGGTTACCGTAATCGGTGCGGGGCGGACCGATGCCGGGGTGCATGCAAGGGCGATGACAGCCAATGTGCTGCTGGATACAGAGCTTACAGAGCTGCAGATCCAGCAGTATATGAACCGTTATCTGCCGGACGATATCAGCGTCAGTGAAGTGAAGCGGGCGGCGGACCGTTTTCACAGCCGGTTTAAGGCCACCGGGAAGACATACCGGTATACACTCTGGTACAGCCCGGACGGTGCCAAGCCGGTGTTCGACCGCAAATATGTGTACGTTCTCCGGGAGAAGCCGGATGTTGATGCAATGCGGCGGGCAGCGGAGCACCTTATGGGAGAGCATGATTTCAAGAGCTTCTGCGGCAATTCGCACATGAAAAAGCCCACTGTGCGGCTGGTCGACTCCATCCGCCTCGAGACGAGCGGACATTATATTCGTATCTATTATCACGGAACAGGATTTCTACAGAATATGGTCCGGATCCTGACAGGGACATTGTTGGAGGTCGGCTATGGCCGCATGACACCGGAGGATATGGACGGAATTCTGGAGGCCAGGGACCGCAAAAAAGCAGGCCCGACTGCGCCGGCAGCAGGCCTGTGCCTTATGAAGGTGGATTACGAGTGAGTTGTGCAACTGCTGCGACAGGGGGAGGAATGTTCAGGCGGCTCTGTCGCTGACATGGAGCAGATAGTTCTGCGCATGGGCACAGAACGGTTACGGTTGTTTTAGTAGTATCCTACCTCGAAATGCATGATAACAGCGATATCGCGGATGAATTCGCCGTCCGCAAGTGCGATGTCTCTGTGATCTGTTAGGAAAGGCATCTCTGCTTCCTCGTCGTCCTCTGTGTCCATCTGCACTTCAATCCAGCTCTTTTCGGCAGCGATTGCTGCGTCAATTGCCGCATCAATGGTCTCACCGTGGAAGGTACAGCCCTCAAGATCCGGAAAGTATCCGGTATAGGTGTCGTCTGGCTCCTTGCGGAGTACAGCAGGGTATGTAAATGTCATAGCTACCTCTCTTGTGCCGCAGCGTGCCTGCGGCTGCACATATAATCGTGTTGTGTCATGGAGTCGAAAGAACTTTTGACTCCAACATCAGATATTTTATACAATAAGGGAAATTATAGTAACCATTCAGAGCCCATTCGCAAAATCGCTGCTCCGCAGCTTTCCTTTTGCTCATGTGGCGTTCTCGCCAAATAAATTTGCAAAAATGTGCTCGTTAATGCAAGCATTACTCGCGCATTTTATGCAAATTTGCTTGGCTCTGAATAGTTACAAATTATATCCCCTTTGGCTGCAATTGACCACAGGGAGATAGCCGGAAAGAGAGTATACGAATGTCTGGTATTAAAAGGCGGCTGCCGGCGGTCATAAACCGGAGCTATTTAAAATACATTGCAGCAGCAACCATGCTGGTGGACCATATCACAATGGCATTTTTGGAGCGCACTTTGGACAGCACCACCGGCTGGATGCTGGCGGGGTCCTCGGATTTCTGGTATATAGTGGACCGCATCGGGCGCGGGATCGGGCGGCAGGCCTTTGTTATTTTCGCTTTTTTTCTGGCAGAGGGATTTGTGCATACCAAAAGCCGAAAGCGGTATCTGCTGCGGCTTGCTTTGACGGCATTGGCGGCAGAGATACCGTTTCATCTTTTGGCTTATACGGGGCCGATCGGCAGCATGCTGACAGAAAGTGCGAATACGATGGTGACGCTGTGCCTGGGGATTCTTGCCATGTGGTCGCTGGAGCTGGGCAGAAGGCGCGGAACTGCCTGGAGCCTTGCCCTTGCCGGCTGCGGCGCGGCCGCCTGCTGCCTGATCGCACAGGAGTTGCCGTCGGATTACAGGGCAGGGGGAGTTGCTGCGATTGTGATTTACTATCTGCTTAGGAATGTTCCGTATGCAGGGCCTGTCGCAGTGTATGTGGTCATGTGCATTTGCTCCGAGACCGAGATTTTCGCCTTGCCGGGGTGCGTACTCTTATGCATGTATAACGGAGAGAAGGGAAGCGGCAGCGGAAAATTCTTTTACCTGTTCTATCCGCTGCATCTTCTGGCAATATGGGCGATTCGTGTACTTATTGTGGGGTACTAGTACATCGATTTTTAAATAACTAGCCTAACTAACTTGCCCTTTTTCCTGATTGCACGTGTCAAAAATCCTCAGCGTAGCCCGCTACGCCTACGTTTTTTGACACGCACCCTCAGAAAAAAGTTCTGCGTTATTAGGCCAGTTATTTTGCAAACGATGTACTAGTAGAACGCTGATCAGCATTTCCTTCGGCGGCGGATGCTTGGGAAAGGGGGCAGGTATGGAACTGGAATTCATCGGAGCAGCGCATGAGGTGACAGGGAGCTGTCATTACCTGCATGTGGGCGGGTACAGCATCTTGGTTGACTGCGGGATGGAGCAGGGGAGGAACCTGTTTGAAAATGTTCCGCTTCCGGTGACGCCGGCCAGCATCGATTATGTATTCGTAACGCACGCACATATTGATCATACCGGCATGCTGCCAAGACTATATGCAGACGGTTTCCGCGGGCAGATCATCTGCACAGAGGCGACCAGGAATCTCTCGGATATCATGCTGCGGGACAGTGCGCATATTCAGACCCAGGAGGCGGAATACCGTAGTAAAAAGGCAGGGACCAGCAGCGGAAAGGAAGCAGAAAAGCCGCTGTACACCATGCAGGACACGATGAATGTGCTGCAGCTCTTCCATGCGTACCCTTATGATGCGATGGTTACGCTCTGCCCGGAAATCACCTTTCGCTTCACGGACATCGGACATCTTCTGGGATCTGCCAGTATTGAGCTGTGGCTGACGGAGCGAGGAGAGACAAGGAAGATCGTTTTTTCGGGAGATATCGGCAACAGGAATCAGCCGCTTCTAAGAGATCCGGCACCGACGGCATCTGCGGATTACGTGGTGATGGAATCAACCTACGGCACAAGGCTCCATGAAAAGGTTAAAAGGGATCATCTGGAGCAGCTCACCGAGGTCATCCGCACGACCCTTTCCGCCGGAGGCAACGTTGTCATTCCGGCCTTTGCAGTCGGAAGGACACAGGTTATGATGTACTTCATCCGCAAGATGAAGGCAGAAGGCCGGATGCCGGAGAATCCGGATTTTCCGGTATATGTGGATTCTCCGATGGCAGTGGAGGCCGTGGGCGTCTTTGAACAAAATGAACGGGCCTGTTACGATGAAGAGGCACAGGAGATTCTAAGGCGAGGCGAGAATCCTCTCGCCTTTCCGGGACTTCATCTGGCGCTGACAACCCAGGAGTCTATGGCCATCAATGACGATGAGGAGCCGAAGGTCATCTTAAGTGCCTCCGGCATGTGTGATGCCGGGCGCATTCGTCATCACATTAAGCACAACATAGAAAATCCGGCATCTGCCATTCTCTTTGTCGGCTATCAAAGCGAGGGTACGCTCGGGCAGCGCCTTCTGGATGGAGCCGAAAAGGTGAAGCTGTTCGGAAAGGAATACCAGGTGCGGGCGAAAATCCTGCAGATGGATGGCTTCTCCGGGCACGCAGATAAGGACGGACTGCTGGAATGGATAGGCGGCTTTACGGAAAAGCCAAGGCAGGTTTTCGTGGTACACGGAGACGATGAGACTGCGTCGGCCTTTGCAGACTGTCTTGCCAATGAGCAGGGCATCAAGGCAATGGCACCGTATTCCGGAACCAAGTATGACCTGATCAAAGGGGCGTTCATCCGGATTGCCAAGCCTCGCCCTATTGCAGGAAAGACGGGAGGGAAGGTACAGACTGCCTCCGGCTCCTATACCAAGCTGAAAATCGCGGCAGGCCGTCTTGCCAATGTAGTGGACAAGGCAGGGGGACTTCCCAACAAGGAGCTGGACGCCTTCACGAAGGAGCTCAATGACCTTTGCAGGCGGTACGGGATCGTGAAGTGAGGCCTGTTTCCACTTGTCATGCTTATTTCATTCGTACGCGACGGGTCCTGGCGGAGGTGTCCGGTTCGGGGACGCCACGCTGACTTCGTCAGCTACGAGATGGCCTTACGGCCACTCGGCAAAAGCACTCCCCTGCGGCCTAGCGGTGCTAAGCTCGCATAGGACGCTCGCAAGCACCGAGGTCCTCGGAAGGCCCTGAACCTGGACATCCATCCGCCACCCTGTCGCTGATAATACTTAACCCCGCAGGAGAAGACTATGGCACTGATTGACGAGAATTTTATCAGCATGTGCAGTGATATCATTGCAAACGGCACAACAACCGAAGGACAAAGGGTTCGGCCGCATTGGCCGGACGGAACGCCGGCGTACACCATTAAGAAGTTCGGCGTGGTGACGCGATATGATCTGTCGAAGGAATTTCCGGTTCTGACGCTTCGCCGGACACCGGTAAAAAGCGCTCTGGACGAGCTTTTGTGGATCTGGCAGAAGAAATCCAACCGGATTGCCGACCTTCATTCCGGCGTCTGGGATGAATGGGCCGATGAAGAGGGAACCATCGGAAGAGCGTATGGGTACCAGATGGCCATCAAGCACTGCTACAAGGATATCACGGAGGAGGGGCTTCGCCATGCGTTTGGCAAGGATGCGGCGATTGTGCAGACCTCTTTGGCCGGCGACCAGCTGATTCCGGATACCGAAGAAATGAAGCTGGCAAAGGCCGTGCAGGGGCCGGATGGAATCTGGTACATGGACCAGGTGGACCGCGTTATTTATGATCTTAAGAACAATCCCTTCTCGCGCCGGATTCTGACCAGCATCTATACTTTCAGTGACCTGCACGCAATGAATCTGCATCCGTGCGCCTATAGCATGACATTCAATGTTATCCAGAAAAAGGGTCATGACAAGCTGACATTAAACGGGATACTAAACCAGCGCTCCCAGGATATTCTGGCGGCCTTTGCCTGGAATGAATGGCAGTATGCGTGTCTTCTGGCGCTGCTGGCACAGGTTTGTGACATGGAGGCCGGCGAATTCGTGCATGTCATTGCAGACGCACACATTTATGACCGGCACGTGGATGCTGTCAGGGAGCTCATGAGCCGGGAGCCGAAGCCTGCACCGAAGGTGTGGATTAATCCGGACATTCATGATTTTTATCAGTTCACAAGAGAGGATGTAAGGCTCATCGATTACGAGGTAGCAGGCGGGCAGATAAAGGATATACCGATTGCTATCTGATGATACCGTGCAGCAAAAGGATCATAGCTTATGCCGAATGTAACCGATTATGTGGCCTGGAGAGGGGACCTGACCTTCGAAGAAAGGCCGTTCAACGAAATCGACAATCTGGTTTTGTGTCAGATTGCCTACATTGATATGAGAAGCGTCTTTCCGGAGGGAGAGATCATCGCCGTGTCCGATGTCATTTCTGCTCTTCTGGAGCAGAATAAGCTCGAAACGCTGGTGGCAGACGGCGTGCAAAAGCGAAAGGAATATACGGAATTTGCGGCAGCGGTTGCTAAGTCCAAACGATTCGGACGGCTTTTGATGTCGAATTATGTAGATATTCTGGATCAGGAGCAGCAAATCCAGTTTTCGGCGGTGACGTTCCGGCTGGATAAGAATACGGCCTTTGCCGCATTTCGCGGGACCGATGATACGCTGGTGGGCTGGAAGGAGGACTTTATGCTGTCCTTCGAACGGATTCCGGCGCAGGAGCAGGCACTTTCCTACCTAAGCAGCACAATGGATCCGTCATTGTTCTATTATATCGGAGGACACTCCAAGGGGGCCAATCTGGCTCTGTATGCGGCGTGCCTTCTCTCCGGGGAACAGCGAAAGAAGGTGCTGCATGTATATGCGAATGATGGTCCGGGGCTGTGTCCGGATGTGATGGATACGGATCTGATTCGAAAAGTGGATGCCATTACAACGAAAATCGTGCCGGAATACGATGTCATCGGGAAGATCTTCGAGATGCCGGTGACGGACAACCGGATTGTGAAGAGCAGCGGTATCGGCATTTTGCAGCACGGTATCCTTACCTGGCAGTTAAACGCAGACGGGCTTATTCTGGTGCCGGACAATGCGCCGGGCAGCATCTGGATCGGACAGGTCATGGACCAGTGGATCGGCAGCGTTTCCAACGTGGAGGACCGCAGAATTTTCATCGACGATTTGTTTGAGACATTGAATGCTGGCGGAGTGGATACCTTTTATGAAATGACGGCTCTGGGACCGGAAGGGTTTGAACGGATACTGAGCACGGTGTCGAAGGTCAGCCCTGTTACGCTGGATGTGGCCAGCGCGCTGCCCGTTGCGGCGGTGACAGGACAGCCGGCGGATAAATCCTTTGCCAGGAAGGCAGCGGAGCTGTTCCGGGATTCCGTTCTGGTAAGAGCGTTTATTTTGCTCGGAGGCGGTGCCGGATGCATTCTGCTGCCGGGCGGGATGCTGCCGCTTACCATCGCCGTACTGATGGCAGCCTTCGTGGCTTTGGAAATTGTCTATACTGTAAAACGGTTCCGGCAGCTAAAGGGTGATATGAAGGCCATGCAGGTGCAGACCTATATCTGTATGGCGAGCATTGCGGTCTATCTGATGATTCTCATCAAGGACAACGCGCTGATGCTGATCTCCAATGTGGTATTCGGACTGATTTTTCTGTTCCTTGCGTATCACATCACGGACCGGGCCAAGTCCATCAAGCGAAGGGACCGGCGCTGGTACTGGAGTGTCCTGGAGGCGGGTATTCTGACCGCGATGGGGGTGTTTATTTTGTTTGCTCCGGAGAGTACCATACAGACATTTACGTTTGCAGCAGGCATCGTGTTCGTGATCGACGGAATCGTCCATCTCGCAAGCGCAATACGGCAGAGAAGTACAGCCAGGTGACAGGGGACCGGTATCTTCGCTAGTTATTTAAAAATCGATGTACTAGGCCCCGTGGCACTTGGCGTTCGGATTGATAACGAAAGGAAATACATATGCAGGCAATTGTAGCAGTGGATCGTAACTGGGGAATCGGCAATAAAGGGAGTCTTCTGGTGAGCATACCGGGAGACCATAAGATGTTCCGGCAGGAGACGATGGGAAAGACTCTGATCTATGGACGAAAGACGCTGGAGACCTTTCCGATGGCAAGACCGCTGGATAAACGGAGAAATATCATTCTTTCTGCCAATCCGGGCTTTGCCGTGGATGGCGCAGAGGTGGTGCACAGCGTGGAGGAGCTTCTGGAGCTGCTTAAGGACGAGGATCCGGACGCACTGATGGTCATCGGCGGCGCAACCGTATATAAGGAGCTTCTGCCCTATTGCACCACGGTGCATGTTACACAGATCGATTATGAATACGAGGCGGATGCCTTTTTCCCGAATCTGGAAAGAGATCCTGAATGGGAAGTGACGGCAGAGGGCGATGAGCAGACGTATTTCGATATTCCGTATACCTTCGTTCGGTATGAGAGAAAAGGCGGGAAAGGAGCGCATGCGTAAAGGAGAGGAAGGCGGTAAGAGGCGCCGATTCGGACGAGAGCAGGGCTCCTTGCGGAAATCTCCGGTGCTGCTGGCCCTTGTGCTTTCTGCAATGCTGGGTCTGACCGGATGCGGACGCGTGGTTTTCGTGACAGGCCTGGATCTGGATGAGCTGTTTACCGTGGGGGATCAAAAGGGTTCCTGCCGGGAGCTGCGCGTGTATCTTCTGACTATGGAGAACCAGTACAAGGAAACCTATGGGGATGATGTATTCACGCGCACCGGCAATGAAACGCTGGAGGAGTCCTTAAAGGAGAATGCCTTAGAGCGACTGGTGAAGGTCAAGGCGTTAAACCAGATGGCAGCCGCCAAGGAAATGTCGCTGGAGGAGACGGAGATTTCCAGTGCGGCGCAGAAGGCTGGGCAGTATATGGAATCCCTTACAGAGGCGGATTTGTCCTATCTGAAAATCAGCAGCAGCGACGCGCAGAATATGTTCCGGGAGTATGCACTGGCGGCGAAGATGGCGGAGCAGATGACAGCCGGCGTCTCCAGGGAGGTCAGTGACGATGAGGCCCGCACGGTGACGGTCCAGAGCATACTGATCAAAACCTATACCACGGCAAGTGATGGGAGCAGGCGGGAATTTAACGATCAGGAGAAGGCAGCGGCAAAGGAAAAGGCCCAGGCGATCCGCCAGGAAATTCAGGACGGAATGGATAATCTCCTTGGCATCACCTTTGCAGAGTACATTGCAAAATATAACGAGGACAGCGCCAGTACCTACACGCTCTCCGGTACTGCAGCCGATACGGCCTTTGCGCAGGCAGCCTTCAACCAGCCGGTCGGCAGCATTTCGGATGTTGTGGAGACGGCGGATGGGTATCGCATCATCAAGCCCATTGCAACCTCTGATGAGACGCAGCTCGAGAGCAGCAAGGAGGCCATTCTGGAAGCCAGGCTTCAGACGGCGTATGAAACGGCCTATAACGAGAATGCAGAGCAGCTCGACTGTCAGCTCACGGAAAGCCGTTGGAGCCAGGTGAAGCTGTGCGAGGATCCGGAGGCGCTTTCGGACAATTTCTTTGCCCTGTGCGCAAGCGGTTCATAAAGTTTTAAGAAATGAAAAAACATTGTATTTAAAGGCTTTTTGATGATTTTGTTAGCACTCATGTCTAATGAGTGCTAATTTTTTATTGACTTTGAATTCTGCGGCGACTAGACTGACGTTTGTGAAAGCCTGGCGCATTGAAAGTACGCCGGTGCAAAAGCAGTGTCTTCCAAATGGATGCTGCGGGCAACGATTCAGAAAATCCCGGAGGGACCGGGTTATAGAAAGGAAGTATAGTATGGCAGAAAAAGGACAGTTATCCATTAACAGTGAGAACATGTTCCCGATCATTAAAAAGTGGCTCTACAGCGATCATGATATTTTCTATCGTGAGATCATTTCCAACGGATGCGACGCCATTACCAAGCTTAAAAAGCTGGAGATGATGGGAGAGACAGAGCTTCCTGAGAACTGGAAGGCCAGGATCGATGTGGTTCTGGATACAGAGGCTAAGACCATTCAGATTACAGATAACGGTCTTGGCATGACGGCGGATGAAGTAAAGGAATACATCAACAACATCGCCTTCTCCGGCGCCGAAGCCTTCATGAACAAATATAAGGACAAGGCCAACAGCGATCAGATCATCGGACACTTCGGCCTTGGCTTTTATTCGGCCTTCATGGTATCGGACCTTGTCACCATCGACACACTTTCGTACCAGAAGGATGCAAAGCCTGTGCACTGGGAATGCGACGGCGGCAGCGAATTCACCATGGAGGAGTGCACAAGGAGCGAGGTTGGCACGACGATCACACTGCATCTGTCCGAGGATTGTGTGGAGTTTGCCAATTATTACCGCGCACGTGAGGTCATTGAAAAATACTGCGGCTTCATGCCGACCGAGATCTATCTGTCAGTAAAGGACACCAAGGACACGCAGATCATTAAGGAGTCGGAGCGCCGCCCGGATGATGTGGTCATCGAGGTCATTGAGCCCAAGAAGGAAGAGAAAAAGGAGGAGGCTCCTGCGGCAGAAGAGAATGCGGATGCCGAGAACAAGGCAGAGAATGCTTCGGAGGAGAAGAAGGAAGAAGCACATGCCGAGAAGGAGCTCAAGATCAAAAAGCGTCCGGAGCTGATCAATGATCCGAACCCTTTGTGGGCCAAGAACCCTAAAGACTGCACCGATGAGGAGTATAAGGAGTTTTACCGGAAGCTCTTCAATGACTACAAGGAGCCTTTGTTCTGGATCCATCTGAACATGGACTATCCGTTTAACCTTAAAGGCATCCTGTACTTCCCGAAGATCAATCTGGAGTATGAGTCGGCAGAGGGTGTTATCAAGCTGTACAACAACCAGGTGTTCATTGCAGACAACATTAAAGAGGTCATTCCGGAATTCCTGATGCTCCTTAAGGGTGTTATCGACTGCCCGGATCTGCCGCTGAATGTATCCAGAAGCGCACTGCAGAACGACGGCTTTGCAAGAAAGATTTCGGATTACATCACCAAGAAGGTGGCCGATAAGCTGGCCGGCATGTGCAAGACCGACAAGGACAATTACGACAAGTACTGGGATGATATCAGCCCCTTCATCAAGTACGGCTGCCTTAAGGATGACAAGTTCTGTGAGAAGATGACCGACTACATCCTGTTCAAGGATCTGGACGGCAAGTATCTTACCCTGCCGGAGGCTCTGGAGGTCAACAAGGTTGATCCGGATGAGAAGGAAGGCGCTGTCGATGAGAACGGCAACAAGGTAGAGGCAGAGGTCGTTGAAGACGAGAAGGCCGGAGACGATGCAGGCAAGGACGCTGCGGAAGAGAAAAAGGATCGGACGATCTACTATGTCACCGATGAGCAGCAGCAGGGACAGTACATTCGGATGTTCCGCGAGAACAAGCTGCAGGCCTTTATCCTAAATGCCAATATTGATTCGCCGTTTATCCAGCAGCTTGAAATGAAGAATGAAGGCATCCATTTCGCCCGTATCGATGCCGGCGTGGATGAGGTTTTGAAGAGCTCGACCAGCGAAGAGGATGAGAAGGCTCTGGAGGAAAAGGGAAAGGAGCTGGAGAAGACCTTCCAGAAGGCGCTTGAGAATGACAAGCTGAAGGTATCGCTTCAGAATCTGAAGGAAAAGAGCGTGTCCTCGCTCCTGAAGGTGGATGAGCAGAGCCGCAGAATGCAGGATATGATGAAGATGTATTCCATGGGCGGCTCCGATATGGGACTGTTCGGTGCAGGCGAGGGACAGACACTGATCCTCAATGCCCAGCATCCGCTTGTGCAGTATGTGATGGAGCATGCGGAGGATGAGAAGGCCGCAACCGTGTGTGCACAGCTCTATGATCTTGCCAAGATCCAGAATGCTCCGCTGGCACCGGAGGAAATGACAAAGTTCGTGGCACGCAGCAATGACATTCTGATGCTCCTCACCGAGGCGTAAGGTGTGGACCCGTCGCAGCACAGACGTTCCTTGGCGACAGGGTGGCGGATGAATGTCCAGCGTTCGGGGCCTTCCGAGGACCTCGGTGCTTGCGAGCGTCTTGTGCGAGCTTAGCACCGCTAGGCCGGAGGGGAGCGAGAGCGTCCCCGAACCGGACATCTCCGCCAGGACCCGTCGCAGTAAAGTGCTCGAAAGGGGAAGAGACGAATTCGTCTCTTCCCCTTTCTGTGTTATAATGAACTCCATATGTGCACGGAGAGGAGAAGACATGCTGCAGAGTCTGGAACGCAAGAAAATGGACGGAGAAAAATTTCATATCCAGAGAGGATCTCTTACGTTTTCTACGGATGCGGTGAACGAAACGCTGACGCCGGGGATTTCCTACGAGGGATCCTTTGTCATCTACGGAGCGGGAAACCGGGCGGCAAGCGGCTTTATTCTTTCCACGAATCCTGCAGTGAAGCTCCTGGTTAATGAATTTTCCGGGGCCAGGGAGAGCATTGCATTTGAGGTTGCGGGACGAGGTGCGGCGCAGACGGGCGGTGCGAAGGAGCAGGAGGCAGAAAAGCTCGAAGGCGTCTTTCGCATTTTGTCTGACCAGGGCGAGTATGAACTCCCCTATTGCTTTACATACGAGGTGAAGCGGGCAGATTCCAGTCTCGGCCCGGTGCGAAATCTCCTGCATTATGTGAATCTCGCAAGAACGAACTGGCAGGAGGCGGTCTCCCTTTTTTATCAAAAGGAGTTTTACGGACTTGTACAGGAAGAGACCTGGGAGGATCCGGAGGGCATAGCGCATCCGTTGGAAATGCTGTACCGCGGTCTCTCGGCAAGAGAAGGGAACGAGCATAACGTTGAGGAATTTCTGATTGCAGCGGGTAAAAAGCACCCGGTGGAGTTTACGGCGGATGTGCGGGAGCTTGCGGCTGAGGTGTCAGTACGCGAGATGCGAAGCCAGGCGGAGCCTTTTATCTACAAGACCATCCGCATTCACCGGAAGGGGTGGGGCTATACCTGCATGCAGGTGCAAGCAAGCGGGAGCTTTCTGTCTGTGCCGGCGAAGACCGTTACCGAAGCTGATTTTCAGGACGGGGCGGCCCGTCTTACCGTGGGGGTGGATGTGCGCCAGCTTCACGCCGGCCGTAACTTTGGAAGCATCACGCTGACACCGGCCTATGGAGATGCAATCACCCTTCCGGTGACGGTGTCCTTTGGCGTGCAGACAGCACTTCGCAGCCTGCACCGGAGGGAGCATCATGAGATTATCCGGCAGATGATGGAGGAGTACCTGCAGCTGCGCGGCAAAAAGGAAACCGGAAAGGACTTTGCTGCTCACATGGGGAGTCTCGTGCGCCGGCTTCAGGAAAGTGACCGGAATAATTCTCTGCCAGCTCTTTACCGCATTCATTATCTTCTGACCGTTCATCAGGAGCAGGACGCGGTCTGGGAGCTCCAGGCGCTGGGGCAACGGCTTTCCGGCGATGAACGGGTGCCGCTTTTTTCGGCGGCGCAGTTTGATCTGGAGGATGACCTGACCTATTCCTATCGTATGTATCTGACGGCGCTTTGCGCGGAAAGTCCGGAAGCAAAGGAAGCGATGCAGGAGAGCGGAGGAAGTGCGTACGGCTTCTCCAGGGAGGTGGTTCGCGCTCTGGAGAGAAAACAGAAGCAGAATCCGGACAGCTTCTGGATTGCATGGCTTTTGCTGTATGCTGATCCCGGGCGTATGATGCGTCCGATGGAGACAATACGCACGCTGCGCAGGTATTATGAGAGAGGAAACCGTTCTCCCATCCTGTATATGGAGTATTATCAGCTGCTTCGGGATGCGTCCGGAACGCTGCGCGAGCTGGGGGATTTTGAGCTGCAGACGCTGTGGTTTGCGTCGCGCCGCGGCCTTCTTACGGAGGATGTGGTGCTGCAGCTGAACTATCTGGCGCTTCGCAGGAAAACCTTTTCCCGCCGCCTGTTTCAGATCCTTTGCAGCGCGTATGAAGCGTCGCTCCCCGGGGTTCGCTCGATTGATCTTCTTGAGAGCATCTGCAGCCTTTTGATTCGCGGCAACATGACGGATCCTTCCTGCTTTATCTGGTACCAGAGGGGAATAGAGGCCGGACTTACCATAACGAGCCTCCTTGACTATTATATGCTGGCACTGCCGGAAGGGTATGAGGGAGCGCTGCCGCAGATGGCAGTGCGGTATTTTGCATATCAGAATACGCTTCCCTGGAGACAGAGCGCATATCTGTACCGTTATGTGACAGAGAATCGGGAGGAGCTTGCAGAGTTTTACGAGCAGTATGCGCAGCAGATGGACAGATTCACACAGGAAGAGCTCCTGCAGCACCGCATAAGCCCGGATCTTGCCGTATTGTATGCAGGGTTTCTCACGGATAAGCGCGTTCTGACAGGTGAGCTTGCGGCAGCGGCGGTTCCTGCTGCATTTTCCTGCGAGATTACGGCAGCAGAAGCGGATGGCATGCCGGAACATGCGGCAGCGGTATATGAGAATTTTGTGACGGAGCAGTACTTCCCGCTGCAGGGTGGGAAGGCATATTTTCCGATCTACGGGGAACGGTGCATTCTGTTTACGGAGGATGACAACGGAGACCGCCATGCAGGAGCTCATGCCGGTGTTTGCCGTCACCTGATGGATTACCGTAGAATCAGTAAATTGCTGTCGGTATACCCGGTGGATCACATTGGCTTTGATTTGTATCGCGCGCAGGAGGAAAAGCTCTGGCCGGTATCGGAAGACAACCATATGCAGTACCGGCGGCTGATCGCAAGCCCGGAGATTCCGGAACATTTTAAGGAATGTCTGATGGCCCGGCTGATGCGCTATTACAAGGCAGAGGGGGCAGCCTATTTAGAAGAGTATTTATCCAGGGTATCACCGGAGGGACTTTCCGGAAGGGCAAGAGACGAGCTTATCTGTGAAATGGCGCGGGAGGGATTGATTGGAAAGGCCTACGAGTGGCTCCTTCTGGGCGGCGGTGAGCAGGCGGAGGGAGAAGTTCTTTTGCGGGTGGTATCCGGCGTTCTGGAGGAGGAGAAGCCTGCTGCGGATCCGGTCCTTGCAGAGCTTGCCTTCACGGCCTTTCGGAAAAAGTGCTACAATGACGCTCTTCTGCAATACCTTGCACAGGTCTGGGACGGAACTACCAGGGAGCTGCTGCAGATTCGGGAGGCAATGAAGGGCTTTGCCATGGACACAACGGCTCTTAGCCGGCGTATGCTGGTCCAGATGCTTTTCACCGGCGAGTACATTTCAGGCCGGGAGGAGCTCATTACTGCGTGCAGGATGGATGGGACGGATGAAGAGCTGCTGGCGGATGCGCTGGCACAGAGCAGTCACCAGTATTTTGTCTTGCTAAGAGAAATGGGTAAGAGCGAGTTTGATCTGATTGCGGATTATGGGCGAAAGGGGGTGCCCCTGCTGGACATCTGCCGCATCGCCTGGCTTTCCATGCGTGCGGGGCAGTCGGGGGAGACCTCACAGAAGGATATGGAGGTGACAGAGCTCTTCCTTTCCGATCTTCTGGAGAGGAAGACGGTGTTCCCGTTTTTCCGGCAGTTCACCGGGTCGCTCCCTCTTTTGCAGGCGTATGCGGATGAGACACTGGTGGAATACCGGAGCGATCCGAGCAAGGAGCCGCCAAGGCGCGTGCTGTATCATTACGCAATGGAGCAGTCCGGCGTGCGCGGGACCTACGCGGCGAAGGAAATGAAGGAAATGTATGAGGGCGTCTATGTGACAGGCTTTTTGCTGTTCTTTGGGGAGCAGATGCATTACTACATTACCGATGACAACGCAGAGAAGAACATTGTGGAGAGCGGAACGGTGGGGCAGGATGCGAGAACGAAAACGTCCGGTCAGGACCGGTTTGACGCCATCAACGAGATCACAATGCTGGCGGCCCTTGGGCGAGATGACGAGGCACTCTCCAAGCTGGAGAAATACAGTCGGAAATCCTACCTGGTGAGCCGGATGTTCGAGGATACAGAGAATGCTCTTTGACAAGCAGAGTGAAAAAAGATTTATAGCAGGAATTGAGCTTCGCAAGGATGCAGTCCAGATTTCCTATGGTTTTGAGAAGGGAGGGCACCTTCGGGGCGAACCGGTGACCTATACGCAGACAAGCGGCAGGGAGGATTTTGATCTCCCGGCTGCGCTTTGCCGGGTCCCTTCCGGTGAATGGTATTGCGGCAGTGAAGCGGCGCTCCATGCGGCGGATGCCGGCTGTGTCTATATTCCGGGCCTTCTGTCTTTGGCACTGGAGCGTGTGCCGGTCAGCGCAGATGGCAGAAGCTATGCCGCAGAGGACCTTTTGGCACGGTATCTGGTGATGTGTCTGCAGGAGGTGCAGCGGCGCATTGGAGAGGAGAATTCCTCCGGAAGAGGAAGCCTTGCGCCGGCAGCTATCATGTTCACGGCAAGAGATGTGGACAGCCGTCTGCTGGACCTGGTGGAAAGCCTGCGGGAGCGAATGAATCTGCAGGCCAGTGTGTACTGTCAGACAACCGCCAGTGCCTTTTATGATTTCATGCTCAGTCAGGAGGAAGAGCTGCGGGGGCACGGAACGGCGCTTTTCGAGTACGAGACAGGAGGAAGACTTCTGGTTCACAAGCTTTTGTTCGATCCGCACACAAGGCCGGTGGTATCCTACATGGAGGAAAACGAATATCCGGGGCTTTTTGCGGAGGACGCAGCCGGCAGGGATCAGGAGTTTGCGGCAATTCTGAAAAATGAACTGACGGGGCACCATTTTGATTCGGTTTATCTGACGGGAAGCGGTTTTAAAGGAGATTGGATGAAGCGCTCGGCGCGGCTTGCCTGTCAGGGACGCCGTGCGTTTGCGGGGAGCAATCTGTTCAGCAAGGGGGCGGTTTACGGCGCTGTCTTTAAGCTGGAGCGGCCCCAAATTCTGGAGGAGTATCTCTTCCTGGATCAGAATAAGCTCCGCAGCAATGTCCTGATCGAGGTGTCCAAAAGAGGGAAGCCGGACAGAATTTGCGTGGTGGATGCCGGTGTAAACTGGTATGAGGTTCAGGCAAGCACTGAGCTGATTCTGGATGCGACGGCAGAAATTGAGCTGGTGCTGCGTCCTCTGGCCGGCGGAAAAGAGGTGCCGTATCACATACGGCTGGACCGGCTGCCGGTGAGAGAGGGTCGCATGACCAGAGTACGGCTGGTCTTTACCATGACGGCGCCGGATAAGATGCTGCTGCGGATGGAGGACCTGGGCTTTGGCGAGATTTTCCCTTCCAGCGGTCTGAAGTGGGAGCAGCACATTTCGCTGCAAAAGAGCAGGTGATCGTATGGCAAGAGTAATCTGTGCGGTGGGGCAGCAGGCAGAGCAGCCCTACCGGTTGGAAAAAATCGAACGAAATGTTTATTCCATGGAGGAGCTGTGCTATCTTCTGGTTCAGAGCGCCGAAATTCTGGACGATTCACTGTTGAACCAGGAGCTGATCGATTGGATTTCATCGGAATGTGCACTGCCGGGACTGGCTGAGAGTCTTCAGAAGTACCTGGGCAAGCAGCGGCTGCTCTCGGATTTTGTCGCGGCTATACTGCAGTATGTGGATTTCGTTCCGGAGGAAAAGGAAGAAAAGACCAGACAGATCGTTTCTTCCGGCCAGGGACTGGAGCCCTTTGAAAAACGGCTTGCCCATGCCGGAACCCTGCGGGAAAATGCAAGTCCCTACGAAGCGCTGGAGGAGTATCGAAAGCTCTTGGAGGACCTGCCTTCGCCGGAGCGCCGACTTCGGATTCGCGCACTTCGGGAGATGGGAAGGATTTATGCGGAGCAGTTTCGATTCCGCGCAGCGGCGGAGAGCTTTGATAAGGCCTATCAGCTGACTGGCCGGAGCGAGATTTATCTCGAATATCTTGCCTGCATTCGCCTGGGGCTTTCGGACTCGGAATACCTGGCTTTTGTGGCAGAGCATCCGGAGAGCGGACAGGCATCGCTTCTTTTGGAAAAGCGCATGGATCAGCTAGACGCAGCCTTTAATGTTTCGGAGAGAAAGCTGGCACTGGATTCTCTTCGTCAGTATCAAAGCGGCGGACAAAGCACCAGCTATGAGGTAGCATTGCATCAGACTATTCAGAGACTGAAGGAAGAGTTTCGAACCATCAGCTCTGCAGGAACCTAAGGAAGGATGAAAGGAGATTCCAGATATGACACACGACAAGTATGAAAGTCCCCTCTCGGCACGGTATGCCAGCAAGCAGATGCAGTATATTTTCTCCCCGGACAAGAAATTCCGGACATGGAGAAAGCTTTGGATCGCTCTTGCGGAAACCGAGAAGGAGCTGGGCCTTGATATTACACAGGAACAGATTGATGAGCTCAAGGCCCATGCGGAGGACATCAATTACGAAGAGGCACAGGCAAGAGAAAAGGTGGTTCGTCATGACGTGATGAGCCATGTATACGCATACGGTCTGCAGTGCCCGAAGGCCAAGGGAATCATTCACCTTGGAGCAACCAGCTGCTATGTGGGTGACAATACGGACATTATCATCATGAGGGATGCACTGCGTCTGGTGCACAAAAAGCTTGTAAATGTCATTGCGGCACTTGCCGGATTTGCGGGCGAATATAAAGATCAGCCGACGCTTGGCTTTACGCATTTCCAGCCGGCACAGCCGACGACCGTCGGAAAGCGGGCGAGCCTGTGGCTGAATGAATTTGTTCTGGATCTGGAGGAAGTGGAGCACACACTCTCACAGCTCAAGCTCCTTGGCAGCAAGGGGACGACGGGAACACAGGCATCCTTCCTGGAGCTCTTCGACGGTGATCTGGATAAGGTGGATCGGCTGGATCCTATGATTGCTGAGAAGATGGGTTTCTCTTCCTGCTATCCGGTTTCCGGACAGACCTACTCCCGGAAAGTTGATACCTTTGTCCTTAATACACTGGGCGGCATTGCCGCATCGGCCATGAAGATGGCAACCGACATTCGGCTCCTGCAGCATCTTAAGGAAGTGGAAGAGCCCTTTGAGAAGACACAGATCGGCTCCTCGGCCATGGCATATAAGCGCAATCCTATGCGGTCCGAGAGAATCTGCTCGCTGTCCCGCTATGTGATGGCGGATGTTCTTAATCCGTCCATTACCTCAGGAACGCAGTGGTTTGAGCGGACGCTGGATGATTCTGCCAATAAGCGCCTGTCGATCCCGGAAGGATTCCTGGCCATTGACGGCATTCTGGATCTGTGCCTGAATGTGACGGACGGACTGAAGGTATACCCGAAGGTTATTGAAAAGCACCTCGCAGCAGAGCTTCCCTTCATGGCGACCGAGAATATCATGATGGACGAGGTTAAAATGGGCGGTGACCGCCAGGAATTCCATGAGGCCATCCGCGAGCTCTCCATGCAGGCAGGCCGCCGCGTAAAGGAGGAAGGCCTCGACAACAATCTGCTGGATCTGATTGCGGAGGATTCCAGATTCCATATGACAAGAGAAGAGCTGAATCAGTATATCGATCCGCACAAATACGTTGGCTGTGCACCGCACCAGGTGGAAAAGTATCTTTCCGAGGTTATTGGGCCGATTCTGGATGCGAACAAGGATGAGCTGGGCGTTACTGCGGAGATTACTGTGTAACGGAAGTTTTACACAGCCTCTCGAATGCGGTATACTACGACAGGTTTAGCAGACAGCTGATGTGCTGCAAAAGGGAGAAGCCCCTGCTGCAGCAGATTCAAGGAGGTAGCTATGGTCAAGGCAGTCGTTGGCGCCAATTGGGGCGACGAAGGAAAGGGCAAGATCACCGATACACTGGCAGATTCTGCGGATGTGGTTATTCGCTTTCAGGGCGGAGCCAATGCAGGTCATACCATTGTCAACGAGTATGGCAAATTTGCACTGCATCTGATGCCCTCCGGTGTGTTCCATCAGAACATTATGAACATCATCGGTAACGGCGTTGCATTTGATATCGATAAGTTTACAAATGAGCTTGCAGACATTGAATCCAAGGGTGTTCCGGCGCCGCAGCTGATGGTTTCCGACCGCGTGCAGGTTCTGATGCCGTATCACATCCAGTTTGACTCGCTGGAGGAGGCGAGATTGGCCGGAAAGAGCTTTGGCTCTACAAAATCCGGCATTGCGCCGTTCTATTCGGACAAGTTTGCCAAGATTGGCTGGCAGATCAATGAGTTTTTCCAGGAAGACGATGTCCTGAGAGAAAAGATCGCACGGATTGCCCAGATTAAGGACGCGCTTCTGGTGAATCTGTATCATGCCGATCCGCTGGATCAGGAAGGCCTGCTGAACTGGATTAAGGAGCACAGAGATCAGGTGAAGCCTTATCTTGGCAATGTGGCCTTGTATCTGGACGGAGCGCTGAAGGAAGGAAAGACGGTTCTTCTGGAGGGACAGCTCGGAACCATGAAGGATCCGGATCACGGCATTTATCCGATGGTTACCTCATCCTCTCCGCTGGCAGGGTACGGTGCGGTAGGTGCGGGAATTCCGCCGTATGAGATTAAGCAGATTGTGGTTGTATCCAAGGCGTATTCGTCCGCAGTCGGTGCGGGAGAATTTGTATCGGAAGTATTTGGCGACGAGGCAGTTACGCTGCGCAACCACGGCGGTGACGGCGGAGAATACGGCGCCACGACGGGACGCCCCAGAAGAGTCGGCTGGTATGACTGCGTTGCATCCAAATACGGCTGCCGTCTGCAGGGCTGCACAGATGTTGCGTTTACCGTTCTGGATGACCTTGGTTATCTGGATGAGATTCCGGTGTGCGTAGCCTATGAGCTGGACGGTGAGGAAATTACGGAGTTCCCTGTTACCAAGGATCTTGCCCGCTGCAAGCCGGTGTACAAGATGATGCCTGGCTGGAAGTGCGACATTCGCGGCATTCGCAGCTTTGAGGAGCTGCCCAAAGAGGCCAGAGACTACGTGAACTTCATCGAGCAGCAGATTGGATATCCCATCACCATGGTATCCAACGGACCGGCAAGAGATGACATTATTTACCGGGAGAGTCCGCTTCGGAAGTAAGTACAGATAAAAAACGATTGAGAGTCCTGACAAAGACACCTTCAGGAGGCGGCTTTGCCGGGATTTTTCATGTTTATGCGGACTGAATGGTTATGAGGGGGAAAACGATGATTCGAATTGCCCGCAAGGAGGATGCGAAGCGTCTCCTGGAAATTTATTCCTATTATGTAGAGAATACAGCGATCACGTTTGAGTATGAGGTTCCCTCTCTGGAGGAATTTCGAAGCAGGATCCGGCATACCCTGGATAGATACCCATACCTTGTGGAGGAGAACGAGGATGGGCGGATTATGGGCTACGTTTATGCCGGTGCCTTTAAGGAACGGGCGGCCTATGACTGGGCGGTAGAAACCTCCATCTATGTAGATAGGGGAGAGCGCCGCAGCGGGAGTGGAAAACGCCTTTATGCGGCCCTGGAGAAGGTACTTCTGCTGCAGGGGATCTGTAATGCGGAGGCGTGCATTGCGGCGCCGAGAGGAGAGGATCCGTTTCTGACAGCGGGCAGCATTGAATTCCATCAGCAACTTGGCTACCGCATGGTGGGACGCTTTGAAAAATGCGCCTATAAATTTGACCGCTGGTATGACATGGTCTGGATGGAGCGCCTGATTGGAGACCATCCGGAAGTGGCGGGGCGGCTGCAGCCGGTGAAACCCTTCCCGCAGATTCGGCAAGGCGCGGAGCAGTTACTTTGTACAGATAGTAAAGGAGCTATATGAATTTGACAGATTTAATCATGGACAGTCTTCTGGATGCCGGAATGGATACCATCAAGCTGGTTCCGTTTCTGTTCGTCACCTACCTTATTATGGAGGCATTGGAACGGCATACCGAGGAGAAATCCCAGGAGCTGATCCGCAAGGAGAATGTGGGACACTTTGGACCGGTGTTCGGCGCTGTAGTGGGTATTGTTCCGCAGTGCGGCTTTTCGGCTGCGGCAGCAAGTCTGTATGCCGGCGGTCTGATCTCGCTGGGGACGCTTCTGGCGGTCTTTCTTTCTACCTCGGACGAGATGCTGCCGCTTCTGATCTCCGCGCAGGTACCGGTGCTGCGAATGGTGAAAATCCTTGCAGTAAAGGCGCTTCTGGCGCTTTTGACCGGATTGGTCATTGATGTTCTTCTGCGGGATTTCCATCATAGACATCACCAGCATACGCAGGAAAAGCACATCCATGATCTATGCGAGCAGGAGCACTGCGGCTGTGAGGAAGAGGAAGGGAGTGTTTTAAAGTCGGCACTGGTACATACGCTGCACATCACCGTGTTTGTCTTTCTGATTACGCTGGTTCTGACGCTGGTGGTGGAAGGCTTTGGCGAGGATGTGGTTCGGGATCTTCTGACAGGCCATCCGGCAGCAGGAGTATTTCTTTCCAGCCTCGTCGGACTGATTCCAAACTGTGCGTCCTCCGTCATGCTGACGCAGCTGTATCTGGACGGTCTGATTGAAGCAGGACAGATGCTGGGAGGCCTTCTTGTGAGCTCCGGTGTGGGGCTTTTGGTGCTGTTTCGAACCAATTCCCATCATCTGAAGGAGAATGTCAAGATTACGGGGATTTTGTATGCGGCAGGTGTGTTCTGGGGGCTGGTGCTTACGTTCCTGGGGGTGGCCTTTTGACGTCTGAGATGATCTAGTGCTCACATGCCCATCAGTTCACGGTAACTATTTAGCACCCATCTCGAATTTGCTATCGCAAATCCTCGATGTGGCTGGCCAGAGGCGCTTCGCGCCTTGGCCGCCTGCCAATTTCAATCGTGAATTTGCCTGCAAGCAGTCAATTCACGTTGAAATATGGCAGGTGCTAAACAGATACAGTTCACGAATCTTTCATACATTCTGATCTTGACAATACTAAGTGAAAAACGTAGCATACTACATGTTAATGTGTAGTGTGCTACGTTTTTCTATGGCTTACATTGAAGCGTTGGATCAGGAAATACATGACAGAAAGGGAAGCCTGTGGAGGATTTATGCGGACGAAGCTTTGAACGCGCACCGCTTGGCTACAAGCTCAAGCGGATTCATGAAATGTTCAAGGCGAGAATGAATGAAGATATGAAATTAAATGACCTGACCTTCTCCCAGATGGAGGTGCTGTTCTATCTGGAGAAAAATCAGGATCATCCGGTCAATCAGCAGGAGCTGTGTACGGCGATTGAGGTGTCGCATCCTACGATGATCGGGCTGATTAACCGGATGGAAGAAAAGGAAATGGTGCAGCGGCGTGTGGATCCGGAGAACCGGAGAAACCGCTACATCGAGATGACGCAGAAGGCTCATGAGGTTATGCTGCAGACCAAATGCCGCAGAGAGCGCAACGATCAGCTGATCACGCGGGGAATGAGTGAAGCACAAAAGGCAGAGCTGAACCGGCTTTTGACGATGGTGTACGGCAATATGCAGGATGAGGCCTTCTGGAAGTAATACCGAAAGAAATTTTTCGCCTGCCAATTTCAATCGTGAATTTGCCTGCAAGCAGCGGGTTCACGTTGAAATATGGCAGGTGCTGAATAGTTACATATTAAAGAAAGGAAGCAGTGTTGTATGAATCGAAAAACGTTAAAAAGAAAAACCGGCGTTGTGAAGACGCTGGCGGCCTACATTGGCAAATACAAGTGGGCTGCCATTGTAACTCCTGTCTGTATGCTGGGAGAGGTTGTGGCGGAAATGGTGATTCCGATTCTGATGGGGAGCCTCGTGGATGACGGTGTCTCTGCCGGAGACATGTCCTATGTCGGGCGCGTGGGCATCATCATGATTGGGGTTGCTTTGTTCGGTCTTGCCTGCGGCATTGCAGGTGCCTTCACCGGTTCCTATGCCGGTGCCGGCTTTGCCAAAAATCTGCGGAAAGCCATGTTTGACAACATTCAGAAGTTTTCCTTTGCCAACATTGACCGATTCAGTCCATCCAGTCTGGTGACACGTCTGACGACGGATGTCACCAACGTGCAGAACGCCTTTCAGATGCTGATTCGAATGGCCATGCGGGCACCCTCGATGATGATTGTGGCGATGGTCATGTCCTTTATTGTGAGTCCTAAGCTTGCAAGCATTTACCTGATTGCGGTCGTGGTACTGGGATTTTTACTGTTTTTGATTATGCGCAGCGCAACGGCCTATTTCCAGAAGGTGTTTGAGCGCTACGACGACCTTAACGAAAGCGTACAGGAAAATGTATCGGCCATCCGCGTGGTCAAGGCATATGTCCGGGAGGATCATGAAATAAACCGCTTCCAGAAGGCAGCGGCCAATATCTATCTGATGTTCGTAAAGGCGGAGCTTCGTATTTCCTGGAATGCACCCCTGATGAGCGCCATGGTATATCTGTGCATTCTTCTGATCAGCTGGGTCGGCGGCCACATGGTAATCGCGCAGACGCTTACCACCGGTCAGCTGATGAGCCTTCTGACCTATTGTATGAACATTCTCAACAGCCTGATGTTCCTTGCTATGATCTTCGTTATGATGACGATGTCCGAGGCCAGCTGCCGTCGTATCGCAGAGGTTATCAAGGAAAATGCGACACTTCACAACCCGGAGAACCCGGTAACCGAGGTGAAGGACGGAAGCATTGTTTTCGATCAGGTAAGCTTTTCCTACAACGAGGATTCGGAGGAGCCGGTCCTGAAAAATATAAATCTCTCCATCCGGGCCGGCGAGAGCATCGGTATCATTGGCGGAACCGGCTCGGCCAAGTCCAGCCTTGTAAACCTGATCAGCCGTCTGTACGACGTAACGGGAGGACGGATTCTTGTCGGCGGTGTGGACGTGCGGGACTACGACATGGAGGTCCTTCGAAATCAGGTGTCCGTTGTTCTTCAGAAAAACGTGCTGTTCTCCGGGACCATTCTGGACAACCTTCGCTGGGGAGATAAGAATGCAACAAGAGAGCAGTGCAAGAGAGCCTGTGAGATTGCCTGCGCTGATGAGTTCATTGATCGATTCCCGGATGGATATGACACATACATCGAGCAGGGAGGAGCCAATGTATCCGGCGGGCAGAAGCAGCGCCTGTGCATTGCAAGAGCGCTGCTGAAGAATCCGAAGATCCTTATATTTGATGATTCCACCAGCGCGGTGGATACCGCAACCGATCGCAAAATCCGCCAGGGACTGCTGCAGTTTATGCCGCAGACGACAAAGCTTGTGATTGCACAGCGCATTTCCTCTGTGCAGGAATGCGACCGCATCATCGTCATGGATAATGGAACGATCAACGGCTTTGGTACGCATGAAGAGCTGCTGGCTGGCAATGACATTTACCGCGAGGTATATGAGTCGCAGAACGGTGCGGCGGCAGATGCGGATTTTGATCCGAAGAACTGATCACGGAGGATATACAGTATTATGGCAGAAAAAGTAAAAACAGTGAACGGGCCGGGTAACGGCCGTAAAAGAGGAATGCCCAGGGAAAAGGTGAAGAACCCGGGGAAGATTCTGGGCCGCCTTATGGGGATTTTGTTCCGCAACTACGGAATCCATATGATTGTGGTGTTGATCTGCATTGTGACGACGGTGTTTTCGAGCGTGCAGGGAACCATGTTTACAAAGACTCTGATTGACTCCTACATCACGCCGATGCTGGGGCAGACGGACCCGGATTACGGTCCGCTGGCCGGTGCGATCCTGCGCGTAGCATGCTTTTACGGTCTGGGGGTTCTGGCAGCGCTTGTGCAGGCGAGGCTGATGGTCTATGTGACGCAGGGTACGCTGAAAAAGCTCCGCGAGCAGCTTTTTGAACATATGGAAACCCTGCCGATCAAATATTTTGATACCCATGCGCACGGCGACATCATGTCCATCTACACAAATGATATCGATACACTTCGTCAGATGATCAGTCAGAGTATCCCGCAGCTGATGAACAGCGCCATTACCATTGTGTCCGTGTTCGCCATGATGGTGGTGCTCAGTGTGCCGCTGACCGTGCTCACCTGCGTTATGGTGGCGATCATGCTGGTTTTGTCTTCGTTTGCTACCAGAATTTCCGGCAAAAACTTTGCAGCAAGGCAAAAAGGACTTGGCGCACTGAACGGATTTATTGAGGAGACCATGACGGGACAGAAGGTCGTGAAGGTGTTCTGTCATGAAGAGGAAAGTATTAAGAAGTTTGATGAGGTCAACGAGGCCCTGTTCGAGGTTTCCTACAAGGCAGAAGCATATTCCGGCATTATGGGCCCCATCAGCACGCAGCTGGGCAACGCTTCCTATGTAATCTGTGCGGTTGTCGGCTGTGCGCTTGCCATCAACCAGTACGCAGGCTTTACCATTGGCGCACTGGCGTCCTTCCTGACCTTTAATAAGAGCTTCAACATGCCGATCAACCAGGTAACAATGCAGTTTAACTCCATCATTTCGGCACTGGCCGGCGCGGATCGTATTTTTGCTCTGCTGGATGAAAAGCCAGAGGTGGATGAGGGCTATGTTACACTCGTAAATGCTACCATTGAGAAAAAACAGGATGCAGCCGCCCAGTCTGCAAATGGGAAGGCTGCAGAAGGTGCGCAGGGTGCGGCTGCAGATGCCGCTTCGGTGGCAGCCCTTGTGGATGAAAATACGGCAGACAGGGACGGTGCTTCGGCGGCAGCGGAGAAGGCGCTGGCGAGCATGTACAACATTACGGAAAGCGAGAAGAGAACCGGACAGTGGGCCTGGAAACATATTCATCAGGCGGACGGATCTGTTACGTACGTCCCGCTGCAGGGTGATGTGACCTTCGGCGGTGTGGATTTTGGATACACTGATGAGAAATTGGTCCTGCATGATATTGTGCTTCACGCAGAGCCCGGGCAGAAGGTTGCACTGGTTGGCTCCACGGGTGCCGGAAAGACCACGATTACAAATCTGATCAACCGGTTTTATGACATTCAGGACGGCAAGATCCGGTATGATCACATCAATATCAACAAGATTTCCAAGAAGGACCTGCGAAGGTCCCTTGGAATGGTGCTGCAGGATACGCATCTGTTCACAGGAACTGTGCGGGAGAACATCCGCTACGGAAGACTGGACGCTTCGGATGCGGAGGTGGAGGCAGCGGCAAAGCTCGCCAATGCAGACGGCTTCATACGGCGTCTGCCGCAGGGATATGACACGATGCTCCACGGCGACGGCGCGAATCTTTCGCAGGGTCAGCGCCAGCTCCTTGCCATTGCAAGAGCAGCCATTGCAGATCCGCCGGTACTGATCCTGGATGAGGCGACCAGCTCCATTGATACCAGAACCGAGAAAATTGTACAGGATGGTATGGATCGCCTGATGAACGGCAGAACAACCTTTGTTATTGCGCATAGGCTTTCTACCATTCGAAACGCAGACCTGATCCTGGTTCTGGAGCAGGGACGCATTGTGGAGCGCGGAAACCACGAGGAGCTGCTCGAACAAAAGGGCCGGTATTATCAGCTGTATACCGGCAAGCGTCCGGAGCTTGCCGGCTGAGAGTGATCCGTCTTTCGCAGGCGGTTATACGGAACCGGAACGCTGTGCATACTGACGGTTATCATAAGAAGTTCTTTACAAGTCAGGCACAGGGGGTGTAATCTTTCTAAGTCTTTGATGGTATTTGACCCCGTCTCTGGTTGGGCTGTCTGCAATAAAGACAGCAGGATGCAGGTAATGCGGTATCCGTCAGATAGAAAGGGGCTTTTGCTCCCTACAGCATGAAATGATGAGGTGACAATGGCGTCAGCAGAAACGAATACGTTCGTTTCAGGGGCCATTGTCACCTTTTTTATAGAGAGGAGAGAATATGATTAAGTATGTATTTGTCAGCGGAGGCGTGGTCTCCGGCCTTGGAAAGGGAATTACGGCGGCTTCGCTGGGACGGCTTTTGAAGGCTCGCGGATACCATGTTACCATGCAGAAATTCGATCCCTATCTGAATGTGGATCCCGGAACCATGAACCCGATTCAGCACGGCGAGGTGTTCGTTACGGATGATGGTACAGAGACGGACCTGGACCTTGGACACTATGAGCGCTTCATTGATGAGAGCCTCGATCGCAATTCCAACGTGACATCGGGCAAGGTCTACTGGTCTGTTATCAACAAGGAGCGTCACGGGGATTATGGCGGAGGCACGGTTCAGGTCATTCCGCATATCACCAATGAAATCAAGTCCCGTTTTTATACGCAGCAGGCTGAGAAGATGACAGCCTGTGAGGGTAGTGTATCCACTGAAAAGATTTGTCCGGACGATGTGACGGTGGCGATCATTGAGGTTGGCGGTACCGTCGGAGATATCGAGTCGCAGGCGTTTTTTGAGGCTATTCGCCAGTTCCAGCAGGAGCAGGGTGCATACAATACCTGCATGATCCATGTCACACTGGTACCGTATCTGTTCGGCTCGGCGGAGATGAAGACCAAGCCCACGCAGATGAGCGTGAAGGCATTGCAGCAGATGGGCATTCGTGCAGATGTAATTGTCTGCCGCTCAGAAATGGAAATGCCGAAATACCTGAAGGATAAAATTGCATTGTTCTGCAATGTGCCGGGCAGCCATGTGCTCCAGAATCTCAATGCCAGCAGCATCTATGAGGTTCCGCTGATGATGGAGGACGAGAAGCTGGCCCAGGCTGTTTGCGACTGTCTGAATCTTCCCTGCCCGGAGCCGGAGCTGACAGAATGGAAGGATATGGTGGGACGCCTTCAGCACCCGGACAAGAAAGCGGAGATTGCTCTGGTCGGCAAGTATACGCAGCTGCATGATGCATACCTTTCTGTAGTAGAAGCGCTGCATCACGGCGGTATTGAGAACCGCACGGATGTTACCATCCGCTGGGTGGATTCGGAGGAACTGGAAAAGGAAGGTGCGGAGTCAATGCTGGATGGTATTGACGGCATGATCATTCCGGGAGGCTTTGGCAATCGCGGCACAGAAGGCATGATTCAGGCTGCGGAGTATGCAAGAACCAAAAAGATCCCGTATCTTGGCATTTGCCTTGGCATGCAGATGGCAATGATTGAATTTGCAAGAAACGTCATCGGTTATGCGGATGCCAACAGCTCAGAGCTGGCACCGGATACCACACATCCGGTAATCGACCTGATGCCGGAGCAGAAAGACGTAACGGACCTTGGCGGAACCATGCGCCTGGGAGCATATCCTTGTATTCTGAAAAAGGACAGCAAGGCCTTCCAGCTGTATGGATCGGAGCAGATTTTCGAGCGTCATCGCCATCGCTATGAAGTAAACAACGAATACCGTGATATCTACGAGAAGAATGGAATGGAGCTTTCGGGAATCAGCCCGGATGGTCACATCGTAGAGATGATTGAACTGAAGGATCATCCTTACTACATGGCTACGCAGGCGCACCCGGAGTTTAAATCCCGTCCGAATCACGCACATCCTCTGTTCGCCGGACTTGTGAAGGCAGCAGGAGACTATGCGGCAGCCAGATAGAAGGCTGTTGCAGAAAGATCGAAAGGGGTAGTTTCTACATGCAGACCTATGAGGAAGTACTGGAATTCATCGAAGAGGAGAATGTAAAATTCATTCGACTGGCGTTCTTTGATGTTTTCGGAGAGCAGAAGAATATTGCCATTATGCCGCAGGAGCTGCGCAGGGCGTTCGAAGAGGGAATCTCGATTGACGGCTCTGCCATTGCCGGCTTTGGAGAGGAGCTTCGTTCGGATTTGTTCCTTCGTCCGGATCCGACGACGATTTCCATCGTTCCGTGGAGACCTCTTGACGGCGGGGTATGCCGCATGTTCTGTGACATCTATAAGCCGGACGGTACTCCCTATGAGAAGGATACACGTTTTATTCTGAAGCAGGCGGTGAAGAAGGCCAGGGAAATGGGTGTGAAGGTCTATTTTGGACCGGAGCTGGAGTTCTATGCCTTCTCACGCAATGAAAAGGGTGAGGCAACCGGAGAGCCGATTGACCGCGCCGGCTATATGGCTGTGGGACCGGATGACAAGGGAGAGAATCTCCGGCGGGATATCTGCTTTGCACTGCTTGATATGGGCATTACGCCGGAGGCATCCCATCACGAGCAGGGACCTGGACAGAATGAAATTGATTTTCACTATGGAGATCCTCTGACAACGGCAGACAACACGGCTACCGTGAAATGGGCTGTGCGGAATCTGGCAGAGACGACGGGGATGTACGCTGACTTTTCACCGAAGCCCTTGCGTGACGAGCCCGGCAGCGGCATGCACTTTAATATTTCAGTGGATACCGTTGATAAGAGCAGAGACAATAAGGCGCTTTCAGAGATGTTCATGGCGGGGATTCTAAAGCACATCCGGGAGATATCCTTGTTCCTGAATCCGGTGGAAAAGTCTTATGAGCGGCTTGGACAGATGGAGGCACCATATTATGTCAGCTGGTCGGAACAGAATCGCTCACAGCTGATTCGTATTCCGGCAACCAGTGCGGATCGTCGGCGCTTTGAGCTTCGTTCCCCGGATCCGATGGCCAATCCGTACCTCTCGTTCGCACTGGTTATTTATGCGGGATTGGATGGTGTTGCCGGCGCAATGCGGCCGGATCTTCCTATGAATGTAAATCTATACAAGGCAGATCCGGACCTCACAGACAAGCTGCAGAAGCTTCCGCGTCACATTGACGAGGCCATCTCCTGCGCAAGAGGAAGTGAGCTTGTGAAAGGGTACGTACCGGAGTCGGTACTGAATGCATACTGCAGCCGCAGATAAGAGCAAAGGACGGATAGCCATATGGCTTCGAATGCGAAACGCAGCCGCGTGCTGGTGGTGTCCGCGGGACAGGACAGCTATGCGGTGATTCGAAAAATTATAGAGGGGACATGTGAACAGGTGCTGTATGCGGCCTCGATCACAGATGCCAGACGGGTGCTGGCGGATGGAACGATTGGGCTGGTCATCATCAACACACCGCTTCCGGATGAGTTCGGCATTGAGTCGGCGAGAGACTTCGCAGATGGAAAAGACATCGCTGTGCTGCTGCTGGTGAAGGCGGAGCTGTATCATCAGGTAACCTATAAGGTGAGGGGGAGCGGCGTCTTTGTGCTCTCGAGACCTTTGAAGGGACAGCTGCTTCTGGAAGCTGTCGGCATCATGGATGCGATGCGGCTGAAGATTTTTATGCTGAATGAGCAGAATCAAAAGCTCCGCAGGCGTCTGGATGATATGGGATTGATTACGCGGGCCAAGTGTCTGATGATCGAAAAGCAGCACATGACCGAGGAGGAAGCGCATAGGTGGCTGGAGCGGGAGGCGATGAACCACTCGCTCACGAAGCGCGAAATTGCGCAGAATGTCATTCGGGAACTGGAATAGTTTGTATACGGATACATGAGAAGAGCTCAGAAACGGCGCTGATTGCCGCTTCTGAGCTCTTCTTTATGGTAACTTTATTCAGCGCCAAGAATCAATTGGATCAGCTCCTCCGGACGGGAAACAATGCAGGCCGCATGATTGTCCTCGAGAAATTTACGCCCGCGGAATCCCCAGTCCACGCTGATGCAGTCAAGACCGGCATTCACGGCTGTCTGCATGTCGATTTCGGAATCGCCGATGTAAACAGCCTTTTTCTTGTCGGTGCAGCCAAGCTCCTGCAGAGCCTTGTCGGTCATGTCCGGAGCCGGCTTTCTGCGGACGCCGTCCATTTCACCGATCGACAGATCAAAAAGACCGTCAAAAAGCTCCCTCACCAGCGTCTGTACGGCGATATCCGGCTTATTGGAAACAACGGCGGTCTTGACACCGGCATTCCGGAGCGTGCGCAGTACCTCCGGGATACCGTCATAGGGGCCGGTTTTATCATTACAGTGTGCGGCATAACGGGGAACATAAATCTCCTGGATGCGCCGTACCTCTTCCGAATCCACACGTTCTGAGATGGTGTCATGATCCGTACCGACCTGCAGAAGCTCACCGGGGGCAGTTCCCTGCTCGGTGGCAAGAGCCCGGATGATGGCAACCGTTACACCGCTTCCGAAAAACTGCCGTACCAGATCCTGCGAGTAGTCGTGGCGATGTCCTGTTTGTGCCATTGCATAATTAATGGCATCCGTGAGATCACCGAGCGGGTTTAATACGGTACCGTCCATGTCAAAAACTGCTGTGCTGTAAATCATATCTTCCTCTTTCTGCCGCAAGGCGGCGGATACTGCGTTTACCTGGCGGCAGTAACCTTTTTCTGCATTTGGGGCAACAAACCTAGCCTGAGCAAGAGTATAATTCGAAATGCCGGCAAAACAAACACATATTTAACTATTTAGCGCCCATCTCGATTTTGATACTCGAAAATGCCTGATGGCATTTTCTCCTATCTTGGAGTGATTGTCGGCGATGCCGACAATACACTCCGTGCATCGGAGAAATCGCATGCGCGAATTTCTCCTTGCATTCGGAAAACCTCGATGTGGCTGGCCAGAGGCGCTTCGCGCCTTGGCCGCCT
>CAVGIV010000011.1:0-9740 GCA_963629395.1 Paludibacteraceae bacterium
AAACGATATAATACAGGACGTTAGTGACGACTAAGGAACGCCACATGAGCAAAAGAAAAGCTGCGTAGCAGCGATTTTGCGAATGGGCTCTGAATAGTTAGTAAATTACACGATCACAAGTCAGGGGATCAGTGCATATGAACAAAACCGAGAAAAAGCGTCAAAGAGAACAATACGTCGTGGAAGAGATGATACAGCTCTACTGCCGCAAAAATCATCCGCAGATGGGGCGACCGAAAGGGAAGCTGTGTCCGGAATGCCAGGAGCTTGCGGATTATGCGAAGACCAGGAGCCAGAAGTGTCCCTTTATGGAGACAAAGACATTTTGTGTGAATTGCAAGGTGCATTGCTATCGGCCACAGATGCGGGAGAGAATCCGGCAGGTAATGCGGTTCTCGGGGCCGCGAATGTTGCTGTACCATCCGTTCCTTGCCTTATGGCATTTGATCTGCAGCAAAAAGGAGAAGGGGAAAAGACTTCATGATTAAAACAAGACTTCTGGGACTCTTATCCCATGCCAAAAAGTACATTGTCTATACGATCTGGTGGCAGTGGGCGGCACTGCTGGCGCAGGTTGCGACGGTATTTTCCATTGCGGAGCTGGTGGAACGGGCCCTGCAGCATACGTTGACAATATCGTTTCTGGAGAGAGTGTCTGTGACCGCCATGCTGATCGTAGCGGTTCGTTATCTGTGTGAACGGATGGGGACAAGGGCATCCTTCCTTGCCTGCGTGGATGTGAAGCGAATCCTGCGCGAAAGGCTCTATGAGAAGATGCTGCGCCTGGGGACATCGTATCGGGAGCAGGTCGCTTCCTCCGAGGTGGTGCAGGTGGCGACAGAGGGTGTTGAGCAGCTGGAGACCTACTTTGGCAAGTATCTGCCCCAGTTCTTTTACAGTCTGCTTGCGCCGCTGACATTATTTGTGATTCTGTGCCGGGTGAGCTGGAAGGCCAGCGTTGTTTTGCTGATCTGTGTTCCGCTGATTCCGATTTCCATTGTGGTCGTGCAGAAGATTGCCAAGAGGCTTCTGAACAGATACTGGAGCATCTACACGGAGCTGGGTGATTCCTTCCTCGAATGCTTGCAGGGACTTACAACGCTCAAAATATATCAGGCCGACCAGCTGAAGGCGGACGAGATGGACGAGGAGTCGCAGCATTTTCGCCGGATTACGATGAAGGTCCTGACCATGCAGCTGAATTCCACCAGTGTGATGGACATTGTGGCCTATGGCGGCGCAGCTGTCGGTATGGCAGTGGCACTGTCTGAATTCCTTCATGGCAATATCGGACTGGCTGGGGTGCTGCGCATTGTTTTGCTTGCCAGCGAGTTTTTCCTTCCGCTGCGCCTTTTGGGTTCCTACTTCCACATTGCGATGAATGGGATGGCGGCCAGCGATAAGATTTTCCGCATTCTGGATCTGCCGGAGCCGCAGGATGGCAGTCAAACGCTGCCGGAGGGGACCTTGGAAGTGCGGCTGAGGGACGTTCATTTCTCCTATGAGAAGGAACGGGAGGTGCTGAAGGGGATCGATTTAGAGCTGCCGGCGGGGAGCTTTATTTCGCTTGTCGGAGAGTCGGGCTGCGGAAAGAGCACCATTGCAGGACTTCTGTCCGGTAAAAATAAGGGATTCGCCGGCCAGATTACCATCGGCGGCATTCCGATTGAGGACCTAAAAGAGTCGGACCGGATGAAACGCGTAGTACTGGTCCGGCATAACAGCTATCTGTTCAAGGGAACAGTGGAGGATAATCTGCGACTGGCGCGGCCAAGTGCCACGGAAGCGGAGCTGGAGAATGCCCTTCGCCGGGTGAATCTTCTGGATTATCTGCGGACCCAGCAGGGACTGAAAACGCAGCTTCAGGAAAAGGGCAGTAATCTTTCCGGCGGACAGTGTCAGAGACTGGCCATTGCCAGAGCGTTGCTGCAAAGGGATGCCTCGGTATTTATTTTCGATGAAGCAGCATCAAATGTGGATGTGGAGAGTGAGGAGCTGATCATGCAGGTCATTCACGAGCTGGCTGCGACGAAAACGGTGCTGCTAATTTCCCATCGATTGGCGAATGTTGTGAAATCGGACAGGATATATTTCCTTAAGAATGGAGAAATCACGGAAAGCGGCACCCATGAGGAGCTGATGGAGAAGGACGGTGCGTACCGGCAGCTGTATGAGCGGCAGATGGCGCTGGAATGCTATGGGAAGGAGGCGATTGCGTGATGGAAGAGACCAGAAATATGGTAAAACGCAGGAGTGCCCTTCGGATCATGGGGAGCCTGATCGGCCTTGTGAAGCCGCTGCTGCCCATCATGCTGGCGGCCATTGTGCTGGGCACAGCGGGATATCTGTGCGCGATCTTTCTGACAATACTGGCGGGAACTGTGATTGTACAGGGACTTTGGACGAGCGGAGCGCTGGACGGCGTTTCGGCAGCAGACCTGCATCTGCTGCAGGCCCCGGCCGGGACGGTGATTACCGTGATGATTGTCATTGCCGTGCTGCGCGGAATTCTTCACTATGCGGAGCAGTACTGCAATCATTTCATAGCCTTTAAGCTGCTGGCGATTATCCGGCACAAGGTGTTCGCGGCACTTCGGAAGCTCTGCCCGGCAAAGCTGGAGGGCAGAGAAAAGGGAAATCTGATATCCATCATTACGACGGATATCGAGCTTCTGGAGGTGTTCTATGCCCATACCATTTCGCCGATTGCGATCGCGGCGGTCACCACGCTGCTCGTGACATTGTTCATAGGGCGTTATCACTGGATGGCAGGGCTGGCCGCACTGGCGGCATATTTGCTGGTCGGCGTTGCCATTCCGCTTTGGAACGGGAGACACGGCGGTCAGGCAGGAATGGAATTCCGCACAGAGTTTGGCGATCTCAACAGCTTTGTTCTGGACTGCCTGCGCGGACTGGACGAGACCATTCAATACGGGCAGGGTGAGAAGAAAAAAAGGCAGATGAGCAAACGCTCCGAAGAGCTTTCAAGACTGCAGGAGGATCTGAGCAGACGAGAGGGCGCGCAGCGCGCCATCACCCATCTCGTGATTCTGCTGGCATCGTTTGGTATGCTGGCCCTGACGCTCTGGCTGTATGACAAGGGAGACGCTGCATTTGATGCGGTCATCATCTGCACCATTTCGATGATGGGATCATTTGGACCGACGGCAGCGCTTTCCGGTCTCTCGAACAATCTGAATCAGACGCTGGCCAGCGGAGAGCGAGTCCTTTCACTTTTGGAGGAGGAGCCGCTTGTGAAGGAAATTCCGGAAGAATGGGGGGCTGAGGCTGCCTGCGCTTCAGCGGAAAAGCTAGAGGGAAAGGGAGAAGACTCCTGCCTGGCTGCGGAGAAGCCGGGGGAAGGCGGAACGGGAGCAAAGGCGGATTCTGTTACGTTTGCATATGACCAGGAGCAGCCAGTTTTGGAGAAGTATTCCGTGGAATTTCATCCCGGGAAGATCACCGGAATCCATGGAGCCAGCGGCTGCGGGAAGTCGACCTTGTTAAAGCTTTTGATGCGGTTCTGGGATGTACAGGAAGGCATGATATCGGTGGGCGGCAAGGATGTACGCCGGATTCCGACAAGGCACCTGCGGAACATGGAAAGCTATGTTACCCAGGAAACCCACCTCTTCCACGATTCGATTGCGAACAATATTGCAATTGCAAAGCCGGAAGCATCCAGAGAAGAGATCGTGGAGGCTGCAAGGAAGGCATCTATCCATGACTTTATTATGACGCTGCCGCAGGGGTACGATACCGAGGTGGGTGAGCTGGGGGACACCCTTTCCGGCGGAGAAAAACAACGAATCGGGATTGCCAGAGCGTTTCTGCACGATGCACCGCTTCTGCTGCTGGATGAGCCGACCAGCAATCTGGATTCTCTGAATGAAGGCATCATCCTAAAGTCCCTGAAGGAATCTGCGGGGAAGAAAACGGTTGTGCTGGTCTCTCACAGATTGTCCACTATGAAGGTTGCGGATGAGGTGATCGAGCTATAGGCATTCCGCCTCGCGACAAAAACCCGGCGTGGGAAACGCTTTAACGGCGTTTCCCTAAGGCAATCATGCCCCGGCCCGCGGCAGGAATTCCTGCAGGGAATGAACGATCTCGCCGTTATGCTTGACAGAAGGGGCGGCGCAGAGCATGGAATTCAAAATGGCCTCCTCGGTGGCCTCCGCGGCAGCGGTGAAGACGCGGTTGATTCGTTCCTCCGGGAATATGCGAAGCGCCGTGAAGTCTCTGCCACATCCATCTCCCAGCAAATTTCCGTTGGTAAAGCCCAGGAACACATCGCCGGAGCCCGTCCCCATGAAGGAACCGGTGCGGATCAGGCCGACTGCCGCGCGCTTGAGAACGCGGCGCAGCTGTCTTGCTGAGAGAGGCAGATCTGTTCCGAGGACGATCATGATGGAGCCGACGTCGGGGGTGGAGGCACCGCACAGCCTGGCCTGAATGTCCTGCCCGATGGGATGGCCGCATACCGTCAGGTTTTCCAGACTTCCGAAGTTGGATTGTACCAGGACTCCGATGGTGTAATCGTGTCCGTGAAAGCGCAGAATGCGGGACGAGGAACCGATGCCGCCCTTAAGGTCGCAGCAGATGGTGCCTCTTCCGGCGCCGACGGCGCCCTGGGCAAAATCCGGATCGCCGCGCTCTGCGTCGGCAATGGCGGCTAGCACCTCCTGCTCGCCGACGGCGCGGGCGGCGATGTCATTGATCTGCGAATCGTTGGTCTCGCCGACCACTACATTGACACTGCGGACGGTTTTGCCGCGCTCGGCTTCCGCACGAACCACATATCCGGTCATGGCATCCAGGACCTTGCCGACATTCAGCGTGTTGGTGAGAGCGATGGGGGCCTCGATGCAGCCGAGCTCATCAACCTGAATGGTTCCGGCTGTCTTGCCGTATCCGTTCAGAACATAGGTCGCCGCAACCGGTTTGCTCTCGTAGGCCGATCCCTCGCAAGGTACAATAACGGTGACGCCGGTGTGAACAGAGTCGTGATCCAGCGTGCAATGCCCGACCCGCACACCGGGCACGTCTGTGATTTTATTGCAGGGACCGGGCGTCCCGCTTCCTACGGCATATCCATATTCGCGAATTGTCATAACTGCCTCCGTTGAGCCGGGCATTTGGCGGCTAAACAAGCACCAATGTCCTTGCTATTCGTCTGTGAAAGTGCAAAAATCATAATCACGCATCCTGTTAAGAACAATCCGGCCTGTCATGAGAGACGCAAAGCGCCTTCGACCAGCTACATCGATGTTCTGTGAATGCGAGGAGAAAATGCCTGTTGGCATTTTGGGGTATTAAAACCGCACTGCGGTTTTGAATAGTCACAATTATATCAGTATAGCGAAGGGAACGTGTGAATACGATGGCCGGAAAAGTGAAAATCCGTACAGTCAGCAATTTCAGCATTGTCATAACCATTATTCTGTCGGTTCTGTGTCTGGGCATATCGCTGTTCGGCATCCAGAAATACACCATCCTTCGCAGCGCCATGCAGGAGTATATCGAATGTGAGTCGGCAATTCATCAATTTGCGCAGGGATCGGACACACTGACACAGCAGGCTCGCCTGGCTGCCTCCACCGGGCAGGAGGCGTATATTGACGGATATTTTGAAGAGGCAGATGTCAGCAGAAGCCGGGAGAAGGCCCTGGAGGAGCTTTCCGGGCTGGAGGGTCAGACTGAGGCAGTTGCGGCGCTGGAAAGCTCTCTGCAGGAATCCATGGAGCTGATGGAGACCGAGTATTATGCAATGTGCCTTGTGGAGTCAGCGATCGGAAATGCGCAGGCCGACTGGCCGTCTGTGCTTCAGACGGTTGAGCTTTCGGCGGAGGATCAGGCGCTGCCTGCACAGGAGAAGCTGGCACGTGCGCAAAAGCTCATGAACAGTCCGGAATACGAGATGAAAAAGGGGAAGATCTCTGATGGCGCCAATAGAGCGATGGACGCGCTTTCCACGCAGATTCGGGATAAACAGAACCGGGCTGCGGATATTTTCTGGGACATATTCAAGAAGGTTCTGGTTTGCCTTGGTGCCTTCAGTGTGCTGATGCTGGCAATCAGCTTTATTATGCGGCACTGGATCGTTCAGCCGCTCATGAAATACAATGACAATATCCGGCACGGTACTATTTTTCCGATTTGCGGGGCCTATGAGCTGCAGCTTTTGGCGAAGACCTACAACAAGGTGTTCCTGGAAAATGAGGAACGCGAGAAGCTGATGAAGCACCAGGCGGAGCACGATCCACTGACGGGAGCTTTGAACCGCGGCGCCTTTGACCAGATTCTGAGGCTTTTTGAAAAGGATAAGAGGAGCTTTGCACTGATTCTCATAGATGTGGACACCTTTAAGAGCGTCAACGATACCTATGGACACGCAGTGGGAGACAGCATACTCAAGCGTGTGACCCGTTTCCTTACAGCGGGCTTCCGTACCATCGACTACGTCTGCCGGATCGGCGGCGACGAATTCGCGGTTGTCATGATGGATGTGACCAGTGAGCTTGGTTATACCATTGAAGACAAAATAGGAGAGATCAATCGCCAGCTTTCGATTCCGGAGGAGAATATTCCTGCCGTGTCGCTGAGTGTTGGTGCGGCATTTACTGACCGGGAGAATCCAGGCGAGAGTCTTTTTAAGGATGCGGATCGTGCGCTTTATTACGTTAAGGAGCACGGACGTCACGGCTGCCGCATCTACTCGGCGGCAGATGCAGAGTGAACACCGCATGAGCAAATGAGAATCTAAACGCTTTTAGAGCTTGATCATCTAACGAAAACTGTAATAAGATGGACCATGTAATAACCGATTGACATACGGCACCGGTGCACGGCAGAAAGCGGCGGGCAAAAGTGCTATTCTGCATTGCCGGGCTGCAGCGCAGGGCCGTGAGATTGGGTGGGGGAAACCATAAGGAGTATACGAGTGGCAACCATCAAGGATGTTGCAAGAGAAGCGGGACTGACTGTGACAACAGTGTCGCGCGTTTTGAACAACAGAGGATACATCAGCGACGACGCCCGGAGCAAGGTGTACGCCGCCATGAAGAAGCTTAATTACAGACCCAATGAGGTGGCCAGATCGCTGCATAAGAAGACAACCAATGCGATCGGTCTCATTGTGCCGCACATCTGTCATCCCTATTTCGCAGAGATGATCAGCAATATCGAGAACGAAGCGTACAAGCAGGGCTACCGCATTTTTCTGTGCAATACCAAGGGCAAGGAAGAAAACGAGAAGGAATATCTGGACATCTGCACCGGCAATCGCGTGGCGGGAGTTATTCTGTTCAGCGGCTCTCTTTCGGAGGAGCCCTTTGTGAAGATAAACGTGCCGGTCATTGCCATGGAGCGCATCCTGGGCAACGGTACCGCATCCGTGGAATGCGACAATCGCTCCGGCGGAGAAATGGCCGCAGAACGTCTCATTGAGGCAGGCTGCAGGCATCTTCTCATGGTCGGCAGCACCACAGCCAACCTAGAGCTCCCGGCGGACAACCGGTCTATTGGCTTCCGGTCTGTATGTGAGAAAAAGGGCGTAGCCTATTATGAAATTGATCCCAGACTGAAGGAGTACGAGAATCTGGAGTATACGGAACTTCTGGAGACGGCCCTGAAGGCGCATCCGGAGACCGATGGCGTCTTTGCCAGCAGTGACGTCATCGGCGCACAGACGCTGCAGGTTTGCAGAAAGCTGGGAATCTCTGTTCCGGAGCAGATGAAGGTCATTGGCTTCGATGATTCACTGGTTGCAACGCTGACAACACCGCAGCTTACGACCATTCACCAGCCGATCAAGGAGATGGCAGAGCAGGCGGTCCGTCTGTTAAAGGATGCCTCAGAGGATAAGGTGGTGGCTAAACGCCTCGTGCTGCCGGTGCGGCTGATTGAACGCGGGACGGTGGAGATTCAGAGATAGTTACTATATGTAACGGAAGGATAGGAAGAGCATGGACGATAGAAAATGTCTGTGCTCTTTTTCTTTGCGCAAAAAGTGCGCAACCGATTGTGCTAAATGATTGACATGCCGAGAACTGGCGGATTATCGGCTATTTTTTACAAAAACGGCATATATATTTTGGCACAAACGGCAAATTGTATGTCAACCGATTGACATATCTGTGAAAAGAGCCTAAGGTAACAACATAAACAACAGAACAGACAAAGAACAGAATTCTTTGTGTGATCTACCGATAGAATTGCAAAGGGATTTAACAACAGGAGGGCAAAATGAAGAAAAGAGTAATGGCAATGGTGTTGGCGGCAGCAATGTGCCTGTCTATGACGGCATGCGCAGATTCCGGCAGCGGCGACAGTGGTTCTGACAGCGGCAGCGCTGCATCTGCTGCATCGGGGGACGGCTCGGTTTCCATCACCATCTTCAATTCCAAGATGGAGGTGCAGGAGCAGTTCGAAGAGATGGCTGCTGAGTACAGCGAGAAGAAGGGCGTTAATGTTGAGGTTTACTACAACAGCGACACGGTAGCATCTCATATCGCAACCAAGTACGCATCCGGCGATCCTTACACTATGGCAATGGTGGACGCGAAGGATATCTACACACTGGCCGGCGAGTATGCAACGGATCTCAGCGGTGAGGACTGGGTCGACAAGACGGAATACGCCATTTCGGTAGACGGCAAGGTGGTTGGCTTCCCGCTTTGCATCGAGGCCAGAGGCATCATGTACAACGCAGATGCGATTGAGACGATTACCGGTGAGACCTTTAATCCGGATGATTACAAGACACTGGATGCCTTCAAGGAGCTGTGTGACAAGCTGGTGGCCGGCGGAATGGAAGCACCTACCGGCATCATGAAGGAGGACTGGTCTCTGGCAGCGCATTACCTCGCAGAGGTTTATGAGCAGCAGCCTGATCCGGATGCATATGTAAACGGGCTGGCAGCAGGAACAGAGAAGCTCTCTGGGAATGACAAGTTTGAGTCCCTGATGGATACCTTTGATGTTCTTCGGACCTACAACTACGCAGCCGGATCTCCGGTGGCAGCAGAGCGTGAGGTATCCGAGCAGAAGCTGGCAGAGGGAGAAATTGCCTTCATGTTCGGCGGCAACTGGGACTGGACGATGATCAATGCCTATGAGTACAGCGAGAACATGGGAATGATGCCGGTTCCGCAGAACACAAGCGACGGCAGCAACGAGAAGCTGGTCGGCGGCGGTTCCAAATATTTCTTCATCGATTCCTCTGACAATACATCGGAGGAGCAGAGACAGGCGGCAAAGGACTTCCTGAACTGGCTTGTAAGTGATGAGGAAGGAAACGCATTCCTGACCGAGAAGTGCGCACTGGTTCCGGCTTACAGCAACATTGACTGCTCTGCTCTGGATCCGCTGTCTCAGTCGGTTAAGAAGTACGCAGATGCAGGCTCTCTGATTGCCAACTACAACTATCTTCCGGATGATCACATCACGGTGGCCGGCGGCATCATGCAGAAGTACCTGGCAGGCGAAGAGGACAGAGCTGCTTTTGCCTCGGAGCTGGAGACCTACTGGGCAGGCGCTACGGTTGTAGCACACTGAGTGGGATCTAGAAGTATCGCAGCTGTTCAGCGCACATCGAGGGCTTCCGTTTGAAAACCTGGGAGTGGCTGTACTGAACAGAGATAAGTTTTAGCATCAGCAAGGGGATTTGATTGGATGTATCAGTCTGGCGGAGAAGGAGCAGGGGCCGCTCCGCCGGGCCTTGTAAGAAGAGGGAAGAC
>CAVGIV010000011.1:10469-21214 GCA_963629395.1 Paludibacteraceae bacterium
CTCGGTGCTGGCGGCAATGCATGTGTACAATCAGGCCTTCAAGTATAAGAACTACGGAACCGGTCAGGCGGAAGCTCTGGTACTCTTTGTTGTCTGCGCGGTGATCGGCGGACTGCAGGTCTACATCGGTAAGAAGGGGGAGGTACAGGCATGAATCAGAACGAAAAAGCAGCAGCTCAGAAAAGCGTTTGGCGCGTCCTGAAATTTGTTGTATTGATCCTGATGCTGGTAATCTTTGTCTTCCCGTTCTTTATGGTCATCATCAATGTATTCAAGACCAAGGCGGACATTACCAGCAATCCGCTGGCTCTTGTGGGAGCCCATGGATTCACGCTGAAGAACTTCCCTTCGGCTGTTAAGAAGATGAACTTCTACAGCGCATTCGGGAATTCCTTCATAATTACGGTAGCATCCACGGTGTTCACCATTCTGCTGTCCTCGATGACGGCATGGATTATGGTTCGCCGCAAGTGGAAGGTAACCAATCTTTTGTTTGCCATGATGATCGCTTCCATGGTTATTCCTTTTCAGGTTCTGATGATCCCGCTGGTGTCTATTTACGGCGGTATGCTGGGCATTCTGAACCATCGGCTGACACTGATCTTCATGCATGTGGGATTCTCTTTATCTATGGCAACATTCATGTTCCACGGTGCCATTCACACCAACGTGCCGATTGCGCTGGAGGAGGCCGGAACCATTGACGGGTGCTCCAGCTGGCAGATTTACTGGAAGATCGTATTCCCGATGCTCAAGCCTACCATTGCGACTGTGGCGATCATTGACGCAATGGCGTTCTGGAACGATTACCTTCTTCCGAGTCTGATCCTCGGCAGAAAAGAGCTCTACACGCTCCCCATTGCAACGCAGGTGTTCTACGGAACCTTCTCTACGGATATCGGTTTGATCATGGCAGCCCTTCTTCTGGCAATGCTGCCGATTCTGATCCTGTATCTGTTCCTGCAGCGCTACATCGTAGAAGGTGTGACGGCGGGCGCAGTGAAGTGATGAAGTAAAGAGTAAAGCGGATGGCGGAAGGCAGGCGGCGAACATGAAAAGCAGCATTCAGGAACAATCAGGGCAGAATGATTTTCAGCGGCGGCTGGCTGCCCGCAGCGATGAGCTGAAATGGCTGTACATGGAGCTCTACCATGGACAGACAGACAACTATTACAACCTTTGCAGGTCCATGGAGACGTTTTACAACGAACGCGGGGAGGCCCTGAAGGCCTCGGATCTGCAGCGGGAGGCAAAGCCCTCCTGGTACCTGCAAAACGATCTTGTCGGGATGATGCTCTACACCGAAAACTTTGCGGGGAACCTGCAGGGCGTGCGCAGACATCTGGACTATCTGGAGAAGAGCGGAATCAATTATCTGCACCTGATGCCTCTTCTGGACACGCCGGAGGGCAGAAGCGACGGCGGATATGCGGTGGCAGATTTTCGAAAGGTGCTGCCGAGTCTGGGGACGATGGAGGATCTGTCGGCACTGACGCAGGATTGCCACGACCGGGGGATCTGTGTCTGTCTGGATTATGTTATGAATCACACGTCCGAGGAGCATGAGTGGGCAAGACGTGCCCGGGCGGGCGAAAGAGAGTATCAGGACCGCTATTTTTTCTATGACGATTATGGACTGCCGGCACAGTTTGAACGCACTGTGCCGGAGGTCTTCCCGAAGACGGCACCGGGGAATTTCACCTATCTTCCGGAACTTGGCAAATATGTGATGACCTCGTTCTATCCATATCAATGGGATCTGAACTATTGGAATCCGGTGGTCTTCAATGAAATGGCAGGAAACCTCCTGTATCTTGCCAATCGCGGAATTGACATCATTCGCATCGATGCGGTTCCCTATATCTGGAAACAGCTGGGGACCAACTGCCGGAATCTTCCGCAGGTTCATACCATTGTGCGTATGATTCGTCTGATTACAGAGATTGTGTGCCCCGGTGTGCTTCTCCTGGGCGAGGTGGTGATGGAGCCGAAGGAGCTGGCTCCGTATTTTGGAACACCGCAGAAGCCGGAATGCCATATGCTCTACAACGCAACGACGATGTGCACGCTGTGGCATACGGTAGCTACAAGAGATGTATCGCTTTTGCGCTATCAGACAGATCAGGTCGTCGGACTTCCGAAGACCTACGGCTTTTTAAACTACATTCGCTGCCACGATGATATTGGCTGGGGATTGGATTTTAAGTTTCTCGAGCAAAAGGGAATGAAGGAAGTGGCGCACAAGCGCTTCCTGAACGATTATTTCCTGGGCAAATACGATTTCAGCACCAGCACCGGCGAGCTGTACAACGAGGATCCTGTAACCGGAGACGCAAGATTCTGCGGGACCACGGCGTCCATGTGCGGCGTTGAGCGAGGAGGCTTCGAAGAGAATCCGGAGAAGGTCGCAGTCGGCATCCGGCTGGATCTGATGCTGCATGCATTCCTTTTGTTCCAGTCGGGAATTCCCGTGATCTACAGCGGGGATGAAATCGCGGCGGTAAATGACTGGACGTATCATCAGGATCCGCTGAAGGCAGAGGACTCCCGTTATATCCATCGCGGGAAGTTCAACTGGGAGGCGGCAAAGCGGATTTCGGATCCGGCCTCGACTGAGGGCAGAATGCATCAGGGTCTGTGCACACTGGAAAAAGCGCGCCGGGGAGACGATATTTTTGACGGCGATGCCGACGTATACACCATTGAAACGCACAATGGGTCTGTGCTGGGAATGATCCGCATCAAAGGGAATAAGAGGATGATCGGTCTGTTTAATTTTTCGGAGCAGGCACAGGACGTGTGGATTGTGGAGTTCGCTGACGGCTATCGGGATTATCTGAGTGAGGATACGAAGGAAAAGCCGGTGGCACTGAGACTGAAGCCCTATGAATATATCTGGGCGATTCATGAAGATCCGGCTGCCGCTTCGGGAAACGCTGATTAAGGAAGACGAAACTATGCAGAATACATTGCACCTGAAAGCGCCCGGCGGATGGATCAATGATCCCAACGGCTTTATCTATTACAAAGGGCGGTATCACCTGTTTTATCAATATTTCCCCTATGAACCGCAGTGGGGAACCATGCACTGGGGGCATGCCGTCAGTGCGGATTTAATTCACTGGAAGCATCTTGGCGTCGCACTCTACCCCACCCGGAGCTTCGACGCCAACGGTGTTTTCTCCGGAAGCGCCATTGAAAAGGATGGCAGGATGCAGCTGTACTACACGGCGGTCCGGTATGACGAAGAGGATCCGGAGAATATACATGTGGCCAGAGATGGCAAAAATACGCAGTCCCAGGCCATGATCATCTCGGAGGATGGTTTTACCTTCGACAATCTGCATGGCAAAATGCCGATCATCCCCTCCTATTGCGACACCGCCATTGGGGATCCCCAGGACTTCCGGGATCCCAAGGTATGGCGGGACAAAGAGGGTTATCATATGTGTCTTGCGAGCACGCATCTGCAGCAGGAAGGCGTGCTGCTGCTGTATAAGAGCAGCGACAGCCTGAACTGGGAATACCAGAATCGCCTGCAGGATAAGAGACTTGGAAGATGTCTGGAGTGTCCGGATCTGTTCGAGCTGGACGGACAATATGTGCTGATCTGTTCTCCGATGGGGAACATGAAGGATACAGAGTACCCGGAGAGCCAGAGCACGATACAGCCGGTGGAATTTAATCCGGCAACGGGAACGGTTTTACTCGGCGGCAGGGAGAAATTCCTGGACTATGGCTTCGATCTTTATGCGCCGCAGACGAATCTGGATGCAGAAGGAAGACGAACGGTCATTGCGTGGATCCGTATGCCGGCTCCGCAGCAGGCAGAGGACAATGAGGCCTCCGGCGGAAAGAGCTGGAACGGAATGATGTGCCTGCCGCGAGAGGTAAAGTGGCGAAGCGGGGAGCTGGTGACCCCAGTACACCCGAGTGTACGAATGTTCTTTGCAGATGCGGCCTACAGGAAGACGCAGGAGAAGGTCGACCTGTGGGAGAAGGAAGGCCGCGGCAGGATGGTGGCGTCCCTGGAGGAAGGGGAGAGTCTTCTGGCAGGAGGGATCCGCATTCGGTTAAAAAACGGCTGTGTCTGCACAGATCGGACGGGGTGTCTTCCGAAGGGAGCGGCCTGGCACACGAAATGCCGCACACCGGAGGTGGGCGACCACTGCCGGCTTGAGATCTTTATTGAACGGAATCTGGTGGAGATCTTTGTTAACGACGGAGAGTATGTTATCAGCAATGTGATTTATCCCCCGAGCTGATTGGAATTGGAAAAGATGGTAACTCTTCAGAGCCAAGCAAAAAGGCTCCTATCATGACCGGGACATTTTCACTTATGGCTTATACGCGTGTCTTGTGCGTGAAAAAGCGCTTGACGTGCAGGGAACAGGATGATATAACTGTCCACATCGACGGATGAATACGTGTATACAATCGCAAGACGATTGGAACACAGGTGATCAGGGTATTCACCGGATTGCAATTGAACCAGGAAGTTGCATCAGGAATAGCAGCGGCAAGGGTGTCGTTTTTCTCACTGAAAAGAGAGAAAAGCGGCACTCTTTTTTTGTTCGAATATCGAACGATAGAGCTGGCGAAAGGCACAAAGAGGAGGAACTATTATGAGAAGACAATGGAGTGCGGCAGTAAGCGTTGCACTGGCAGCAGCAATGCTGGCTGGGTGCGGTGCATCATCTACGTCCGGCAGCCAGGATTCATCGGCAGCAGGAACGGATACGCAGGCAGCGGATACAGCGAGCAGCGAGGCGGCGTCCTCGACATCGGCATCCGCAGATGCGGGAACTCTGCGTCTGGCATGGACCTCGGACATTCAGACGCTGGACGTACAGACCACCAGTGCGAACTACATGATTCCGATGAACGTATTCGATCGTCTGTTTGAGATTCAGCTCAACGACGACGGAACAACCGAGCTGGTTCCGAGCCTCGTGAAGGAATATACCGTCAGCGATGATGGTCTTACCTATCAGTTTACGCTGCGGGATGACGTGAAGTTCTCGGATGGAACGCCCCTGACGGCAAGCGATGTGGAATTTACACTGGTTCGCCTTCTGGCACTTGATACGAGTGTCAATACAGACTTTGCTTCCTGCATCCTCGGCGCAGATGAGCTGATTGGGCAGGAGGGCTACAGCTATGATGACAAGGTGGAGGGAATTGAGGTTACCGATGATACACATCTGACGGTAACGCTGGCCTATCCTTTCGCAGGCTTTTTGTATGAGCTGGCAACACCGGCCGGATGTATTTATTCCAGAGCTGCTGTAGAGGCTGCCGGCGATGACTATGGCAATGATTACACCGCAGCAATCGGATCCGGTCCCTATGTAATCACCGGATGGACCAGAGACAGCAGCCTGACACTGGCACTGAATGAGAACTACTGGGGCGAGGAGCCGAGCGTTAAGAACGTGGATATTCAGATCGTTCCGGATGCGTCGACCATCAACATGATGTTCCAGAACGGAGAGATCGACATTCTGGACTGCGATAATCTGGATTCTTCGGTTGTAGAGTCTACGTATAAGACGACGTACGCAGATCAGATCGTATCGGCAAACCGGCTGGCAACCACCTATCTCATCATGAATGAGAACGATCAGTATCTCAGCGATGTCAACGTTCGTAAGGCAGTTCAGCTGGCAATCGATCGTCAGAGCATTCTGGATACGGTTTACAGCGGCGACGGCGCTCTGTGCGACGGTATTTATCCGAAGGGCCTCATCGGCTACAGCGAAGAGAACCAGGGCTGGCTGACCTATGATCCGGATGCGGCCAAGAAGCTTCTCGAGGATGCCGGCTACGCAGATGGCGAGATTAAGATGGAGCTTGCATCCGACAGCTCCGCTTCCTCCAGCGTATCCTTGGTGCTGCAGATGGTACAGGCAAACCTGCAGGCCATCGGCATCGATGCATCGATCGTCTCCTATGACGAAGCAAGCTGGCTGGCACTTCGCAAGTCCGGCGAGATGAATTCCTTCGTTGCAACCTGGACAGCAGACTTCAACGATCCGGATAACTTCATCTACACCTTCTTCGGTAATGCAGAGAAGTCCAAGATCCGCAGCATCAACTACTACGATGAAGCAACCATGGAGCGTGTAGAGGCAGCTCGCGCAATTACCGACGAAGATGAAAGACTTGCTGAGTACGATGCTCTGGAGAAGAAGATTGTAGAGGATGATGCAGCATGGGTTCCGCTCTTTGGCAGAACACACCTGTTCGTAGTCAGCGACCGCATTGCCAAGTTCGTTCCTCACTGGGCAGGATACAGTGATTTCAACGTAGTTGGAGTTACGCTGGCAGAGTAATTGTCAGACTGCTTTTGACTGTACAGGCGGCCGATTTGTGCAGAACACGCCGGATACTGAACGGATACACATAAAGCAGCTATGAAATATGCTGGCCGCAGGAAGCCTGCGGCCAGCATTACGTGATTCTTAGACCAGAACGCCACACGAGTAAAGCAAAGGCTGTGCAGCTTCGGAATATCGCCGGCTGCCGGAAAGTTTAGAGAGAACGACATGAAACAGATCGTAAAGCGAATTTTGGGAACCATACCGGTCTTGATCGGTGTTATCCTCCTGATTTTCATCATGCTCCGGGTAGTACCGGGAGATGCAGTAACAACGCTTCTTGGTGAGCATGTCAATCAGGAGACCATTGATCGACTGACCAAGTCGATGAATCTGGATAAGCCCATGATGGAACAGTTCTTCACCTATCTCGGAGGACTGCTCAGGGGAGATATGGGACAAAGCTACAAGTACAACCGCACAGTAACATCCATGATCATGGAGGCGTTTCCCTACACGCTGCAGCTGGCGGTGATGGCCGCTGTTTTTGCCTGGGTTATGGGAATGATTCTGGGCGTTATCGCAGCCATTCGGCAGAATCACATGCTGGATCATCTGTTCATGGGCTTTGCACTGTTCGGCGTGTCGATGCCGATCTTCATGACATCGCTCCTTTTGCAGTATGTGTTCGCCTTTAAATGGAAAATACTGCCGCTCACCTCGGATGGAACGGTTCTTTCGATGATTCTCCCGGCCATTGCACTTGGGTGGAACAGTGCCGGCAGCGTTGCCCGTATCACCAGGTCCAGCCTTCTGGAAGCGATGCAGGCGGATTACATCGATACGGCACGGGCCAAGGGCCTTATGGGCGGAAAGGTCATTTTGCTCCATGCCCTGAAGAATTCCATGCTGCCGGTTATCACCATGATGGCATTGCAGCTGTCCTCGATGCTCTCCGGTGCGGTTATTACAGAAAGCATTTTTGCTATTCCCGGAATCGGACGTCTTGCAACGACGGCGATTTCCAATCGTGATATGCCGGTGCTGCAGGGTACTGTCATCTTTACAACGGTGATCGTCATAGCCGGAAACCTGTTGGCGGATGTACTGTATTCCGTCCTGGATCCGAGAATCCGGAAAGGAGCGTGAGGATCATGACGCCTAATCAGAAAAAGAAAGTAATTCAGGAGCTGGAGCAGGGGACCTGGCAGAAAAAGGCGCCAGGGACTTCCGCAGATTCGCCGGAATCCGGAAGCGGCGAGCAGTCCAGAGAGCTTCTGTCACAGGTGGGAGAGAAGGACGGTATCCGTGAAAAGCTCCTGCGCATGTGCCGGCAGAATAAGCTGGCTGCGGTTTCGGCGGTTGTGATTGCGGTGATTATTCTGGCTTCTGTCTTTGCACCGCTGATTGCACCCTATGGCGAAGCGGAGCAGGACGTTATTAACCGCCTGCAGGCACCGAGCCTTGCACATTTGTTCGGAACGGATGAGCTGGGACGCGATGTATTCTCCCGAATTCTGTATGGATCCCGCGTTTCCCTTGTCATTGGTATTCTGCCGAGCGTTCTTTCGCTGGCAATCGGTATTGTTCTGGGGCTTTTGGCGGGCTACATCGGCGGCAAAACGGATGTCATCATCATGCGGATTGCAGACATCATGCTGTCCATCCCGTCGCTCCTGCTGGCTATGGTTATTATGTACACACTTGGCAGTACGACCATCAACCTGTTCATTGCGCTGTCTATGATCAACTGGGCAAGCGTAGCAAGAGTGGTCCGCTCTCAGACGCTGTCGCTGAAGGAGAGCGAGTACGTGGAGGCATCCAGATCCATCGGCGTTTCCGGCGGCCGGATCATGCTGCGGCACATTCTGCCGAACTGCATTCCGAGCCTGATCGTGCTGTTCACGCTGGAGGTTCCTTCCTCCATTTTGTCCGAAAGCTCGCTCAGCTTCCTTGGTATCGGTGTACAGCCGCCGTCTGCCTCCTGGGGACTTATGGTAAATCAGTCCAAACAGTTCCTTTTCACCCAGCCATGGCTCTGCCTGGCACCGTGCATTTCCATCATGGTGGTCGTGCTGGCATTCAATTTCCTGGGGGATGGCCTTCGGGATGTGCTGGATCCGTACATGAAGAACAGCTGAAGTCGGCACATCGATGTACAAGGCCGGATGTCCGGACACTGATTGCAAACCGGTGCTGGCTTTGGCCGGAACGCAGTACTGAAAAGCTGGGAGGAAGAAGCAGACAATGGATGAACAGAGGAATATTCTTGAAATAAAGGGGCTGCAATCCTATTTTTTCACGGAAAAGGGTGTGGCGAAGGCAGTAGACGGAGTGGATATCACCATTCCGAAGGGCAAGATCATCGGTCTTGTCGGTGAGAGCGGCTGCGGAAAGAGCATGACGGCACGTTCCATTATGGGACTTTTGAAGTATCCGGGACGCATAGCCGGCGGCAGCATCCTGTACGAGGGCATGGATTTAACCAAGCTTACGGAGAGGCAGCTGCGGGAGATCTGCGGCAATGATATTTCCATGATTTTCCAGGAGCCTATGACGAGCCTGAACCCGGTACTGAAGGTGGGACGGCAGGTGCGTGAGACCCTGCTGGTACACAACAGGGGTATCAGCAAGCAGGATGCCAAGGCGAGAGTTATTGAGATGTTCGAGAAGGTGGGAATTCCGGAGGCGGCCAAGCGCTATGACAGCTATCCGCATGAGCTTTCCGGCGGACTTCGCCAGCGAGTGATGATCGCGATGGCAATGATCTGCAGGCCGCACCTTCTGATTGCTGATGAGCCGACGACGGCTCTGGACGTGACCATTGAAGCGCAGATTCTGCGGCTGATGAAGCAGCTGCGGGACGAGACGGGGACCAGTGTCCTGATTATTACGCACAATCTGGGCGTTGTGGCTGAGATCTGCGACTACGTCTACGTCATGTATGCAGGTAAAATAGTGGAACAGGCACCCACCTGTGAGCTCTTCGATCATGCGTCGCACCCGTATACAAAGGGGCTGATGGCATCGATTCCGCGCATCGGCAGGAATCCGGAGCGCCTGCATACCATTCCGGGCGTTGTGCCCAATCTCCTGCATCTGCCGGAGGGCTGTGCCTTCTGCAGCCGCTGCGAATGTCATGAGGAACGCTGCCAGAGGGAGCGTCCGCATCTGGAGAAGGTGGGAGACGAGCACTGGGTATCATGTCTTCGCTAAGTGGTGCAAAGTGAAATCTGGAATGCCGCAGACACTTGCGGCAGAGAGAGGAAATCATGGGTGAGAACAGGGAAATCCTTCTGCAGGCAGAGGGTGTATATAAAGAATTTCCGACGGCAAAAAAGGGACAGAAGGTGCATGCTGTTAACGGCGTGAATCTTACAATCTATAAGGGCGAGACACTGGCGCTGGTCGGAGAAAGCGGCTGCGGGAAGTCAACGCTGGGGCGGACACTCATTCACATGCTGCCCATCACGGACGGTGTAGTGACCTTCAAGGGACAGGAAATCTCATCAATGGATGAGAAAAGCTTCCGGCCGCTCCGTCCAAGGCTGCAGATGGTGTTCCAGGATCCGTATGCCAGCCTGGATCCGCGCATGACGGTGCGGGATATCATTGCGGAGCCTCTGGAAACCTACCATGTCTGCAAAAACCGCGCCGAGACAACGAAAAAGGTCCTGGAGCTGATGAAGGCCGTGGGCGTACCGGCGGAATTCCAGAACCGCTATCCGCACCAGTTCTCCGGCGGACAGCGCCAGCGCATAGGCATTGCAAGGGCCATTGCCCTGCAGCCGGAGCTGATCGTATGCGATGAGCCGGTATCGGCACTGGATGTGTCGGTGCAGAGCCAGGTGCTGAATCTGCTGAAGGACCTGCAGGAGCAGTACGGCCTTACCTATCTGTTCATCGGTCATGATCTGTCGGTGATCAACTTCATTGCAGACAGAGTGTGTGTTATGTTCCTGGGAAATGTGTGTGAGGTTGCATCCAAGGACGATCTGTACAGGGAGCCCTTCCATCCATACACAGAATTCCTGATGGACGCGATCCCGCAGGCGGACCCGCACAGGAAGGGCGAGCATCGCAAGGTGCTGACGGGCGAGATTCCAAGCCCGGTCAATCCGCCGTCCGGATGCTGCTTCCACACGCGGTGTCCCTATGCCACCGAGCAGTGCTCAAAGGAGCGGCCGGAGCTCAAATACGTAGAAGGCAGATATGTTGCCTGCCACCATACAGATCAGGTAAGAGCCGGACACAAGGAAGGCTGATGAAAGCCGATTCCAAGCTCGAATAGATGCCGTAAATTTGCCGGCAAGCAGAGGGGGCACGTTGAAGTAGAACAGGCACTGAACGGATAAAACTGGTAAAAACAGCTCCGTCAGGAAGAGCACGAAGGAAAGGGCTCTTCCTGACGGAGCTTTGTTGTCC
>CAVGIV010000011.1:21318-47933 GCA_963629395.1 Paludibacteraceae bacterium
GCGAGAACACAGGGCACAGGACCGCGGTCAGGACACCGGCCACAGCAATGGACAAGCCGCTCATGGCGCCTTCTACATCGCCCATTTCCAGCGCCTTGCTGGTGCCGACAGCGTGCGATGAAGTGCCGATAGCGATCCCCTTGGCGATGGGCTCTGTGATGTGGAACCATTTGCAGGCGCTGACGGCCAGAAGATTGCCGCAGATGCCGGTCAGAATCACGATGGCTCCGGTGAGAGCAGCAATGCCGCCCAGCTCGGAGGAGACGTCCATGCTGATGGCCGTGGTGACCGATTTGGGCAGCATAGTGATGTACTGCTCGTGCTCAAGCCGCAGCACCAGCGACAGGATCAGGACACTGAAAAGGCTCACAAGAGTGCCGGCAGCAATGCCGGCAATGATGGCAGCCATGTTTTTCTTCAGGAGCTCAAGCTTTTCGTAAAGCGGAACAGCGAGGCTGACGGTGGCGGGGAGCAGCAGATAATTGATCGGCTCCGCGCTTTCCTTGTAATCTGCGTAAGGGATCTTCAGCAGACTTAGGAAGATGATGACAAAGATGCTGCCCAGGAGCAGCGGATTGAAAATAGCCTTGCCGGTTTTGCGGTTGATCAGCGCACCAAGGGCAAAGGCGGCCAGCGTCAGCAGGACGCCCCATACAGCAGAATTCTCAATAAAATCAAGAAATGCATTCATCGGCTTTGTGCGTCTCCTTTCTGGCCTTTCTGTGGATCATAGCCTGCGTGGTTCGTCCGGCCGCGGCAAAAACAAGAAGCGTGATCGGAAGAATTGTGATAACAGCGGGGATCAGAAGATCTGCCAGCTCATCCCAAAGCTCCATGACGCCGGCCGCTGCGGGTACGAACAAAAGCGGGAATATACCGGTCAGGAACAGGGCGGATTCCCGTACCTGGTCCAGTGTGACGATGCCGGTGCACAGAGCCAGGAGCAGCAGAACCAGACCGTAAACGCTGGCAGGAATCGGCAGCGGCAGAAACGTGTGCAAAAGCTCTCCCACGCAGCAGAAAGCCAGAATTCGTGCGCATTGATAGACGTATTTCATAATGGTAGTCCTTTCATAAGGAATAATGAACGTGCCCAAGTGTACTACGAAGACAGTGGAATGGTAATAGCCCCCAAGGCCCAAAAGGGGCTTTTCATACGGATTTCCAAGAAATGACTCGAGATTTGACAAGAAATGGCTTATTCTGATTTATATGTATCTGTTCAGCACCTGCCACATTTCAACGTGAACCCTCTGCTTGCAGGCAAATTCACGATTGAAATTGGCAGGCCACAGCGATGAAAGGGATAGTACATGACAATTCAGGATTACAGAGAATATCAGACGGAAGGAACGCAGAGCCTCGTGGCGGATGCTGCAGCGGTGATTCGCCGCCGTGAGGCGAGAGAATACAAGGCTGGCGGCGCCTGGATTTACGACAATGAAATTGAATCGGTCCGCGGAGAGTTCGAGGATGGAGACATTATAAGAGTGGAGGATTTCGATGGATTTTTCCTGGGGTACGGGTTTATCAACCGCAAATCCACCATTCGAATCCGAATGCTGGCCAGAAAAGAACAGAACGCAATTACACCGGCCTTTTTAAAGGACAGGGTCCGCAGTGCCTGGAAATATCGGAAGGCGGTGTCGGATACGTCGTCCTGCCGCGTGATTTTCGGCGAGTCGGATTTTCTTCCGGGACTGACAGTGGACAAGTATGAGGACATACTGGTGGTGGAGTCGCTGGCCCTGGGAACGGAGAAGCTGAAGACACTCCTTTTGGCCAGTCTGGTTCAGGTTCTGGAGGAGGATGGGATCTTGATCCGCGGCATTTACGAAAGAAGCGATGCCAAGGTCCGCGAAAAAGAAGGGCTTCCGCGCACCAGCGGATTCCTCTCCGAGGATTTTGACACGAACGTGCCGATAACCGAAAACGGTGTGAAATACATCGTTGATGTGAAGGACGGACAGAAGACGGGCTTCTTTTTGGATCAGAAGCAAAATCGCAAGGCCATCTGGCCGATCTGCAAAGGGGCAAGAGTCCTGGACTGCTTTACCCATACCGGCTCCTTTGGACTCAATGCAGCCGCGGCGGGCGCAGAGCACGTGGTATCGATGGATGCATCCGCACTGGCCATTGCACAGGCACAGGAGAATGCAAGATTAAATGGCTTTGATAATCGCATTGAATATGTAGTGGGAGACGTGTTTGATGAGCTTCCAAGGCGCCGCGAGGCGGGCGAGCGCTACGATGTTGTCATTCTGGATCCGCCGGCCTTTACCAAATCCCGCAATTCAGTGAAGGCGGCCATTACCGGATATCGGGAGATTAACCGGCAGGGAATGCTGCTGGTGGAGGACGGGGGCTTTCTTGCGACCTGCTCCTGCTCACACTTCATGACCGCGGACTTGTTTCGGCAGGCCATTGCACAGGCAGCCCATGATGCGCACAAGCGCCTTCGCCAGGTGGAATTCCGGCAGCAGGGACCGGATCATCCGATTCTGTGGGCAAATGATGCCTCGTACTACCTGAAGTTCTATATTTTCCAGGTTATGGAGGATAGATAGAGGGGCCGTTGACGAATTACGCTGTGTGAAGTATCCTAGTGATGTAGTTTTTAAAACTACATCACATAATCGCCATGGAGAGGAATCCAACAGAATGAAGGAAATAAATCCGCAGAAGACAGCAGTTCTGATTGACTCGGGCTGTGACATTCCCGCAGATATCCGGGAACGGTACGGCATTGAGATTCTGCCGCTGCACATTATGTATCCGGAGAAGGACTATCTGGACAGTGTGGACATTGATCCGCTAATGGTATACCGGCGCTTTCCGGATGAACTGCCGACCACTTCGACGCCCTCGATAGCAGAGGTGATTGATAAGTTTGATGCACTGCGGGATATGGGGTATGAGAAGGTGCTGGCATTTGCGATTTCCAGCAGCCTTTCCGGTACCTACAATACGATACGGCTGGCAGCCTCGGAGTATGAGGATATGGAAATCTTTGTTTTTGATACAAAGAACATTTCCTGCGGCTCCGGCCTTTATGCCATCTGGGCGGCGAGCCGCCTGCAGAAGGGGGATTCCTACGAGGAAATCTGCAGAAAGCTCCCGGACAAGCTGGGGGACGCCAACGTGTTTTTCTATATGGATACGCTTAAGTATCTCCAGCACGGCGGGCGGATCGGAAAGGTGGCGGGGACCATTGGCGAGGCACTAAGGCTCAAGCCGATCATCTCCTGCGGACCGGATGGCACGTATTATACCGTGGCCAAGATCCGCGGCTCCAAGATGGCCAAGATCCGTCTGGCGGAGGAGGTTGTTCGCTACAGCTTTGGCCACAGAACATGGATGGTTGTGGAGGAAGGTGATGCCCATGAGGAAGCCATGGCAATGCAGAACCTTCTGGAGAAGCATGAAAAGCTCATCCACAAGGAGATTCTCTTTGAGGAACAGATCACGGCGACACTGGCATTGAACACCGGCCCCGGACTGGTGGGCGTGGCTGTCATGCGCAACCCGGATTGAGAAACGAAAGGCAGCCGGCGCTGTCGGAAATCGCCTCTGGCTCGTGTGCGAGCAATAATTCAAAAGGCCTCGGCTCTATGCCGGGGCTTTTTGCGTGTGCAACACATACTGTCTGGATTTCTGGTATAATCAAGGCTTAAGGATTGAACGCATGCAGGACATACGAGAATCCGGCTTTGAATGGGGAACAAAAGGTCTTATACAGCTAGTACATCGTTTGCAAAGCGATTTGCAATCCAATACGGAGGGTTTTGGGATGCTGCAGACAGAGAAGGTGTTACAGGCATTTGAACAGCAGTTTGGCGATACCGAGGGTGTTCGCCTTTTCTACGCACCGGGGCGTGTGAATCTGATTGGAGAGCATACAGATTACAACGGCGGGCATGTATTTCCCTGTGCGATCAGTCTGGGAACCTATGCGGCGGCGAGGAAGCGCCGGGACCGTGTGATGCGGTTTTTCTCTGTAAATTTTGAAAAGCTCGGGGTGATCACGACCTCTTTGGATGATCTCGTGCCTTCCAAGCAGGCGGGGTGGACCAATTATCCCAAGGGCGTTGTCTGGGCGTTCGGACAAAAGGGGCATGCCATTGACAGCGGCTTTGATATGGTGATTTACGGCGATATTCCGAATGGTTCCGGGCTTTCCTCCTCGGCCTCGCTGGAGGTGCTGACCGGTGAGATGCTGCGGGCATTTTTCCATATGGAGGATGAGATTTCCAATCAGGAGCTCGCGTTTATCGGGCAGTTCTCCGAGAACGAGTACAATGGCATGAAGTGCGGAATCATGGATCAGTTTGCGTCGGCAATGGGCAAGGAAGGCAACGCCATTTTCCTGGACACCAACAGCATGGAATTCACCTATGCGCCTTTAAAGCTGGACGGTATGAAGCTGATGGTCACCAATACCAACAAAAAGCACAGTCTGGTGGATTCTGAATACAATCTTCGAAGAGAGCAGTGCGCGAAGGCGCTGACAGATCTTCAGACGAAACTGGACATTCGGACGCTGGGTGATCTTTCCATTGAGGAATATGAGGCGAATAAGGACCTGATTCAGGACGAGGTCTGCCGCAGAAGGGCCAGGCACGCAGTGTATGAGAATCAGCGTACCATTGAGGCTGTGGCGGCGCTCCAGGCAGGTGATGTGGAGCACTTCGGCAAGCTGATGAACGAATCGCATGTGTCGCTTCGGGACGATTATGAGACGTCCTGCCCGGAGGCGGATATTTTGGCCGAGGAGGCGTGGAAGCTCCCGGGAGTTCTGGGCTCCCGCATTACGGGTGGCGGCTTTGGCGGCTGCACAGTCAGCATCGTCAAGGATGCTGCAGTGGAAGAGTTCTGCCGCAGCCTCGGAGAGGTATATCTGCAGAAGGTGGGCTATGCAGCCTCCTTCTATACATTGGAAATTGGCGGCGGCCCGCGTGAAATCCTGCGGTGAGAGGCGGCGCCTTGATACAGCCGGTGCAGAACGCACACGGCTCTGAAACCACCATGTCTGCTCGCGCAGGCATCACCACAAACGAAGGAAGGACAGATAATGGCATTATTCACGGCGATCGTTCCCTGTTACAACGAAGAGGAGAACATCGAATATTTTTACCGGGAATTCATGAAGAACGATGCATTCTTTCAGGAGCACGGGCTGGAGTTCGAGCTTTTGTATGTGGATGACGGCTCCCGGGATAAAACCGTAGAGAAGGTAAAGGAGCTGCGCAAAACGGATGCAAGAGTGCACCTGATCTCCTTTTCCCGGAACTTTGGGAAAGAGGCGGCCATGTACGCGGGGCTTCAGCACGCGAAGGGTGAATACGTGGCGGTGATGGATGCCGACCTGCAGGACCCGCCGTCGCTCCTTCCGGAAATGTTCGGATATCTGTGGGAGGGCTATGATCAGGCGGCAACAAGACGCGTCACCAGAAAGGGCGAGCCTCCCATCCGGTCGTTTTTTGCACGCCAGTTCTACAAGCTGATCAACCGGTTCTCCAAGACGGAGATCGTGGACGGAGCCCGGGATTTTCGCCTGATGAAGCGGTGCGTGGTGGATGCCATTCTGGAGGTGAAGGAGTACAACCGGTTTTCGAAGGGAATCTTTGAGTGGGTTGGATTTAAGACCCGTTGGATCGAGTTCGAGAATGTGGAGCGCAGGTACGGACAGACCAAATGGTCCTTCTGGAAGCTGTTCGTGTATGCCATGGACGGTATTGTGGCGTATTCTACGGTGCCGCTGGCCATGGCGGCGCTGGCAGGCGTGGTCTTCTGCGGAATTGCGTTCCTGATGATTGTGTTCGTGATTGTGCGCAAGCTCCTCATGGGGGATCCCACCAGCGGATGGCCCAGCATGGTCTGCATTATTTTGATGGTGAGCGGCATACAGCTGTTGTGCCTGGGCGTGATCGGTCAGTATCTGTCCAAAACCTATCTTGAGGTAAAGGGACGCCCGATTTATATCACAAAGGAAGAGCTTGAATAATGAACGATACGGCGAAAAGACACAGGTCCATGCGCCGGGTGGCAGCACTGGAGATGCCGCTTGTCGGCCTTCTGATGCAGACCGCAATCTACGCATGGCTTTGGTTTACCATATATTATCCGCTGGTTCGCCTGCGGCTCAAATTCTACCGCAACGGACACATTCTGGTGCTGCTTTTGTATTTTGTGCTGCTGCTCTTTTTTACGAAGACCTATGGCGGCATGGATGTCGGCTACCAGAAGCCGTTTGATGTCAGCCTGTCGCAGATTTTTTCACTCCTGTTGGTGAATGCGTTCACGTATCTGCAGGATTCGCTGCTGCGCAACTGGATACTGCCGATTGGCTGGGCACTGCTGGTGACGCTGGTACAGATTGCGTTTGCTATAGTGTGGATTCAGATTTCGGACCGGGTCTACCACAAGGTGTTCCCGCCGACGCAGCTGATTCTCGTGCATGGAGAACGCTCCATTGAACCGATTCTGCGCAAGTTCGCCAGCCGCCCGGAAAAATACGAGGTCACCGATACCATCTGTATCACAGAGGGACTGGAGGCCATCGAGAAGAAGCTGCAGTCTGTTGGCCGGAAGGCGGTTGTCCTGTGGGACATCCCGACGGCGGACCGCAGCGAGCTGATGAAATTCTGCTACGCGGCAGGGATCCGGCAGTATATGATGCCGAAGATCACGGATGTACTGGTGAAGGGGTCGGCACAGCTTCATCTGTTCGATACGCCGATCTATCTGACCAGAGAATATGCCCTTAGCTTTGGCGAGAGGTTCTGTAAGCGCGCCATCGATATTGTCTGCGCGTTGATTTTGCTGGTTTTGACATCGCCCTTTTTCCTGATCACGGCGATTCTGATTAAGTGCTATGATCATGGACCGGTGTTCTACAAGCAGGTTCGCTGCACCATCGGTCAGAAGGAGTTTCAGATCATCAAATTCCGCAGCATGCGGGTGGATGCGGAGCGGGACGGCGTGGCCCGGCTTTCCTCGGAGCACGATGACCGGATTACGCCCATCGGACATTTTATCCGCGCCGTTCGCATCGATGAGCTGCCGCAGCTGATCAATATTCTTAAGGGGGAGATGTCCTTTATCGGCCCCCGCCCGGAGCGCCCGGAAATCATTGCGCAGTATGTGCAGGAGATGCCGGAGTTCGTTTATCGTATGAAGGTAAAGGCGGGACTTGCGGGATACGCGCAGGTATATGGCAAGTACAATACAACGCCATACGACAAGCTCAAGCTCGATCTGACCTACATTCAGAATTATTCCATCGGACTGGACCTGAAGCTGATGCTGCTGACACTGAAGATTCTGTTCACACCGGAGGCGACCGAGGGTGTGGCGGACGGACAGGTGACCGCAATGGCCGATGGTGAGGAGCCGGGCAGCAGAAAGTAAAAAGGCTGCAGCACGGCGCCAGACGACAGAAAATGCAGTTGTTTAGCATCCATCAAGGGTAATCGGAAGGACATGAACCAGGAACGGATGAATGCACTACATATGGACGAGAGAATAAACCGGCGCGGGCTATGGCTTCGTGTTCGCAGGCAGCTGTGGTGGATCCCTGCTGCGACCGTGCTGGGAGCGCTGGCAGCCGTGATCCTCTATATGGGACTATGGCTTGGCCTGTCCGGCCAGCGCCAGTACCGGCAGACGTCCAAGTTCTATCTGACCTTTGCGGCGGATGACGCAGGAAATGCAGAGGACTACTACAACGATTATACGTGGAACGATTTGATTTTCTCGGTGCCGGCCATTTCGCAGGTGCTGGAATCGGAGCTTTCGGATGGTGTGACACTGGAGAAGGCAAGGGAGGATATCGAGGCGCAGATTCTGTCGGATGTTCGACTCCTGACCATTCAGGTTACGGATCAGGATCCGCAGACGGTGCAGGAGCTTACAAATGCGATGCAGGATGCACTGGTTCGCTACGGACATACGGCAGAGCAGTTCGAGAGCATTGAGTTCCTCTCCTCCGGCGATGTGGAGCCGGTTACGGTGAAGGACAGAAGTCAGGGGGCAGTTGCGCTGGGAGCCATTATTGGCTTTTTGATTTCGGCCGCTGCTGTCTGGCTGTGCGAGCTTCTAAACGGCGGAGTGTATTGCCCGGAGGAGGCCACGGATAGATACGGGCTTCCGGTTCTCTTTACGCTTTGTCAGGAGACGCCCACAAAGGACGGAGTCCTTCCGGAATTCCTGGAGAAGGAAAACGAGGAAGCTGCAAAGGCCTTGGGAGTAGTACGGCTCCTTGTGATCGCAGAGGAGGATGCGCTGGCGGAAAAGACAGCCTTGGCACTGCAGAAGCAGTATGACATCTGTGCAGAGGCAGCAGCTTCGGCACAGGTGCTGGCAGAGGGCCCAGAAGAGCAGCAGGGGCGTCACCTTTGCCTGGCGGTACCGTTTGGCCAAAGAAATGCCGCGGTGACAGAGCACCTTCATGCGCAGCTTATTGCGAAGGGAAGAAAGTTGTCTTGTCTGGTTCTGACCGAGGCAGAGGGCAGCTATCTGAAAAAATACTATGGACGAAAGTAGAGTTTACAGCCGCATCGACCTGGGGAAAACGGATCCCATCACCGGCAAAGAGAAACGGCAGCACCTTGAGGTTCTGGTTGCGGCGCTGCAGGAAAATGATATTACACTGGCGGACCGTATGAATCTGTCTACGGATGCGCTGATCTGCAACCAGTGTCAGGAGGTGTCCTACAGTGAATTCGAGCGGAAGGGGCACCGGATCCGGACACTGGCCTTTAATGAGCGCGGGGTTGGCAGAAACCGCAACAATGCCCTGATGCGGGCAACGGCGGAGATTGTCCTGTTCGCAGACGAGGACATCGTCTACGATGATGACTATGAGGAATCGGTGCTGAAGGCATTCGAGGAGAATCCGCAGGCGGATATTCTGATGTTCAATGTGCACGCAGTGGAGAGTCGGCGCACCTATGAGAACCGGCGGCGCAAGCGCGTGCGCTGGTATAACTACGGGCGGTATCCCACGTATGCGATGGCGGCCAGGCTCGATCCCCTGCGAAGGGCGAATGTATGGTTTTCCCTTTTGTACGGCGGCGGGGCGCCCTATTCCAACGGAGAGGACAGCCTGTTCCTTCATGACTGCCTGAAAAAGGGACTTAGGATCTGGGCGGTACCGGTGGAAATCGGCCACGAGAGTGCAAGGGAAGATGAGAGCTCTACGTGGTTTGAAGGCTATAATGAGAAATTCTTCTATGACAGGGGCGTCCTGTATCGTGATTTGTACGGCCGGCTTGCCGGCGCGATGGCGCTTCGGTTTCTGCTGGCGCACCGCAAGGTGATGTGCGTGCAGCTGTCCCTGCGGCAGGCTCTTGGCATCATGCAGAAGGGAATTCGTCTGAAGGAGAGGGAGTGACCGGCAGTATGGGCGTGATCTTATACATAGCACTGGCAGCAGGAACGGTGCTGGCCGCTGCGGCGGCGGAAAGGACACGCGCCTGCAGGGCGGGTACCAGGGGCGCATCGCTGCGGAGGACGTCGCTTGTGATTCTGACGCTGATTCTCGTGGTACCTGCAGTGCTGCGCCAGGAGACGGGCAATGATTATCTTCGGTACGTGGAATTTTTTCACCTTGCCTCCATCGATTCCTATGTGCCGACCGAGGCGGGCTTTAATCTGGTGGTAAAGGCCTTGTATCGACTGTGCGGATACGAGAATTATCTTCTGGTCTTTGGCGTCTTTTCTGTATGGACCATCGGGAATCTGCTGGTCGTAGTCTGGCGGCAGGCAGAGGACTTTACCTTTTCTTTCTTCCTGTTCATGATGTTTGGCTATTATTTTCAGAGCTTTAATACCGTGCGGTATTATCTGGCGCTGAGCATCACACTTCTGGCCTTGTCCTGCATCCTGCGCAGACGCTATACAAGCTTTGTGCTACTGGTGCTTTGTGCTGCGCTGTTTCACAAGTCGGCGCTGGTGGCACTGGTGCTGTATCCGTTGTCACTTCACAGGTGGACGAAAGGGGAGCGGCTTCTGGCAGGTGCTGTGGGAGTACTGGTGCTGGCCTTTCACCAGAGGGTCCTGGATTTCCTGGTGACGCTCTACCCATCGTGGGAGGGGACGGGCGACCTTGCTGCGGGCACCAGTGTATCCTGGGTCAATATCGGAAGGTGCGCGGCCGTATTGCTGCTGGCGGCGTTAGTACAGAGGTGGCGCGCAGGAGCCGGAAAAGAAGGCGGGTCTGAGGGTCCATTGCCGGCAGCAGAGCATACGGAACACTGCGGAGATGACCGCTGCAGCGGCGGCGGGGCTGCACGGCCGGAGAATACGCCTGCGGGGCGGGCGCTCAACATGTATATCAACGGCTCGTTTCTGGCGCTTCTTCTGTATGTGTTCGGATGGTTTATTCCGGAGGTATCCCGCATCTGCTACTACCTGACCTTCACGCAGATCTTTCTGATCCCGATGCTCCTGGCAAGGATTCCGGAGAATGCAGGAATGAAAGGTGTGAAGGACCCGCGAACAGGACGCCGGCTTCTTACTGCACTTGTGATACTGGGAGCTGGGCTGTATTTTGCCTTTTTCCTGAAAACAGCGTATCGTGATACCATCAAAATCCTGCCGTACAAGACGTTTTTGTTCCACGATCTGAATCAGACGCCGTCCGGCAGCATTGGAAAGAATTAACCTATGGAAAACCCGTTTTTCAGCATCATAACGCCCTGTTATCAGCCGGGGGAACGGCTGGCAGCGACGGTCCAAAGCGTCCTCTCGCAGAGGTTCGGGGATTTTGAGATGATCATAAAGGATGCCGGGTCCTTGGACGGGAGTCTGGAGACCATCCCGGCGGATCACAGAATCCGCGTGATTCAGTGTAAGGACGGCGGGATTTACGACGGAATGAATCAGGCAGTTGCATCTGCCCGGGGAGAATTTCTGTATTTCCTTAACTGCGGTGACCTGCTGCACGATGCAGACGTTCTGGCAGATACGGTGGACTGCATCCAAAGGGAGTGGGACGGCAGTAGCCGGCCGGTCATATATTATGGTGATGTGTGGGAGAAGCGCACCGGGCAGAGGGCTGCGGCCAAGCCGGCAATGACGCATTTTGCCATGTACCGGAATCTTCCCTGTCACCAGGCGTGCTTCTACAGTCGGGATTTGTTTGAAGAGCGTCAGTTCGATCTTCGCTACCGCGTTCGCGCCGATTATGAGCACTTTTTGTGGTGCGTGCTGCAGGCGGGAGCCCAGACACATGCGATGAACCGTATTGTGGCCGATTATGAGGGCGGGGGCTTTTCTGAGACGAAGGAGAACCGGAAGTGCTCGGCGAGGGAGCATCGGGAGATTACAGAGCGGTATTTGGGCAAGGGAGAGTGCCTTTGCTACCGCCTGGCGATGCTGGTGAGTCTCCAGCCGCTGCGGGCGAAGCTTTCCTCGTCACCGGCGACGGCGGCATTCTATGATAAAGTAAAGAATCGAGTTTACAGGAAGTAAAAAATGAAGGTTTTATGGCTGTGCAATATTATGCTGCCGGCATTTGCGGCAGCAGAGGGGCTTCCCTTTTCCAACCGGGAGGGATGGCTTACCGGGAGCTTTCACCGGCTGGTACAGGAAAAGGTAGAGACAGGGCGCGAGGAAAAGCTCCTTGAGCTGGGCGTCTGCGTGCCGGTGCCGGCATCGCTGGCGGGGTGCCGCAAGGAAATCGACGGTGCGGTCTTCTATGGCTACACAGAGAATCTGGATACACCGGAGCGTTATGATGAGCATCTGGTACAGCGGTTTCAGGAGATTCTGAATGATTTTCAGCCGGACATCGTGCATATTTTCGGTACGGAGTTTCCGCACGCGCTGGCGATGGTGCGTGCCTTTCAAAAACCGGAGAAGACACTGGTCGGCATGCAGGGATTGTGCTCCGCCATTGCGGATACCTACATGGCGGAGCTCCCCTATAAAGTGCAGCGCGCCAGAACCTTTCGGGATATTGTGCGCCGCGACTCGCTGAGGGACCAGCAGAATAAGTACTATGCCCGCGCAGAAAATGAAAAAGAGACGCTGCGAAAGGTGCTGCACATTACGGGGCGAACCACGTTTGATCGCGAGGGAACAGCGGCCATTCACCCGGATGCCGTTTACCACCTTCTGAATGAGACGCTTCGCCCGGAGTTCTATGAGGGACGCTGGGATCTGAACAGCGTGGAGCGGCACAGCATTTTCCTGAGCCAGGGTGATTATCCGCTGAAGGGTTTTCACTTTGTCCTGCAGGCGATGCCGGAGATTCTGCGCCACTTTCCGGATGCCAGGCTGTACGTTGCGGGCAATTCGGTGATCGGCAATGTGGGCGGCGTGATCCCGCGCAAGAGGCTGCCGGAGCCTGTGTGGATTTCAGCCTACGGCGTGTATTTAAAGCGTCTGATCCGGGAGGGAAATCTGAAAGGACATGTTGTGATGCTGGGGTCCCTGGATGCGCAGCAGATGAAGCAGCGCTATCAGAAGAGCCACGTATTCGTCTGCCCGTCCGTGGTGGAGAATTCCCCCAACTCCCTCTGTGAGGCGATGCTCCTGGGGATGCCGGTGGCAGCTTCCCGGGCAGGAGGCATTCCGGACCTGACCAAGAACGGCGAGGAGGGACTCTTATTCCCTGTAGGAGATGTCCAGGCCATCGCGGAGGATGTCTGCAATTTGTTTGAAAATGATCAGTTCGCCTGCCGGCTCGCCAGTGCGGCACACAAGGCAGCGGTGGTGCGTCACAATCCGAACACGAATTATCAGCGGATTCTGGAGATTTATCGGAGTATTGCGTGAACAGAATGCCTACGGTTGCCTTTGCGGCGAATTACATCAACCATCATCAGATCCCCTTCTGTGAGGCCATGGTCAGGCGGCTGGGGGACGGCTTTGTCTTTGTCCAGATGGAGGAGATGGAGAAGCAGCGTCTGGACATGGGATGGAAGGATGTGTCGGAGGAGCTGGACTGGGTGCTCAAATGGAGCACCGATCAGAAGGAGGCGCAGCGGGAGCTCTTGGCCTGCGACCTTTTGATCGTCGGCTGGGTGCCGCAGCTGCGTCCGCTGATCGCCAAGAGGCTCCGGCTCCAGCGCCCGGTGTTCCAGATCAGCGAGAGGATCTACAAGGACGGACAGTGGAAATTCCTTTCTCCAAGAGGGCTGGCGGACAAATACCAAAGCTTCACAAGGTATCGAAGGAGTGCGTATTTCCTTTTGTGTGCGGGGGCCTATGTGGGCTCGGATTTCGGTCTGATCGGTGCCTTTCCGGAGAAAAAATACCGGTGGGGTTATTTTCCGCCGCTGCGTCAGTACGAGGGCGGGCGGCCGCCCATTCGGCACCGGGGAGCCAGGGATGTGACGGAGCTGATATGGGCCGGACGATTTGTCGGGTTTAAGCATGTGGAGCGGGTGTTGTCCCTGGCGGATCGCCTGCAGAAGGACGGGAAACGGTTTCTGCTGCACATCGTCGGCGATGCCGGAACGGGAAATGAGAAGGTGTCGGAAGAGGTACATCGCTTTGCCGGCCAGCATGGCCTGGAGGAGAGTGTTATTTTCCATGGCTTTTGTGGTCCGGAGATTGTGCGCGATCTGATGGAGCACAGTGATATCTTCATCCTGACCAGCGACCACGGGGAGGGCTGGGGAGCCGTTCTCAATGAGGCTATGAACAGCGGCTGCGCGCCCATTGCAGGGGCGCAGGCAGGCGCGGTGCCGTATCTGATTCAGAATGGCGTGAACGGCTATGTATATGCGGACGGGGATGAGGATGACCTTGTGCGCAAGACCGAGCGGCTGATGGAGGACACGGAGCTCTGCGAACGGTTCGCGGCGCTCTCCTTCCGGAAGATTCAGACCATATGGAATGCAGATACGGCGGCGGAGCGGTTTCTGGATTTCGGCGAGCGGGTGCTGCCTCTGTGCGAGGCGGCGAAGTCCCGGACACAGAAAAAGCGCAGAATCCGGAAGCTGGTGCGGCGTCTGAACCGGGAGCTGCCGGCGGAAGGGCCGATGAGTCTGGATCCCTCTCTGCGGCCGTTTCTGAAGGCGGCGCGGCTGTCCGGAGCACCGGCGGAGGTGCTGGAGGAGGAGCAGTGAGCATGCAGATCGGGAATGAACAGATTTCTGTAGTGGTGCCGGTCTACAATTCGGAGCAGTTTCTGCGGAAAACAGTGGCCTGCATCCAGGCCCAGACGGATTCAAATTATGAGATCCTGCTGGTGAATGACGGATCGACGGATGGGTCGCTGGAGGTGTGCCGGGAGCTGGAACAAGAGGATGACCGCGTACGCGTTATCAGTCAGGAGAACCAGGGCCTGTCCGCGGCGCGAAATGCCGGAGTCAGGGCAGCAAAGGGCGAGTACATCAGCTTTGTGGATTCGGACGATCTGATCCATCCGGACATGCTGGAGAATCTTCGCAGCGGAATGGAAGCGATGCGGGCGGCAGGGCACAGGGATGTACAGATTCAGATCGGACGGGAAGAGATTGATGAAGATGGGAAGCCATTGCCGGCGGCGGTACTGCCTCCCGATGAGCCGGTACTGATTCCTCCGGTTTTGTTCGTTCAGAGTATGCTCCTGTACACCGGAGACGCGTCGTTCTGCACGAAGCTGACGCCCCGGAGGATTCTCCTTGCCCACCCGTTTAAGGTGGGAGCGCTGTGCGAGGATTTTGATCTGGAAACGCATCTGGTGGATGTGATTGATGGGGTATACAATCTTCCGCAGATCGGATACCGCGTGGTGCATCGGAGCGGGAGCCTTACCAGGCGCCGCAGCGTAGGGCAGTTCTCGCGGGCCTACATTGCGATTATTGAGGCCTCAGACTATGTGGAGGAATATCTCGTGCCGCGCTATCCCAAGCTTCAGGTGGCGGCGCGCCGATTCGGCCTGTATGAGCGGCTGGATTATATGCTGCATGTCCCTATTGACGATATGCAGAAGGAAAATACATTCTATCGGAATGTGGTGGCGTATCTTCGACGGCACCGCACGGACATTCGGGAAAATCCGTACCTGACACGCAGAGACAGGACGTATCTGACGATTCTGGCTGCGGCCCCCGTCCCGGTGCGGCGCATGCACCGTCTGTCGATGCGGCTGCGGGGGATTCCGGTGGAATAGAAGAATACTATCAAAGCCAAGGAGGGCTCGCGTAAATTTTCAAATCGGTATGATACCGATTTTGAGAAAATACGCGGGCTTTTCTTGTGCCAATGAATTTTTGGCTGTAAATTTACTCGGTGAGATTACTCGTAAGCCAAGAAAACCAGCGGGTATACGCTGCATTGTAAAGCGCCGGCTGATGACATCGAGTAATCTGGGGGACATGTTGTGATATGCCGAGACGGAAGCGAAAGAGCCGTCTCGGACCAATCGCGGTATCATGGAGACCAAAGAATTTTTGGCCCCGATATATATCGGAGGAAAAGCGTTATGAAACATCCAGGATATGTGCGTTTGACCGGCGCAGCATTGGCGGCCATGGTCGCTCTTAGCAGCTTGAGCGGCAGCCCGCTCCAGGTCTATGCGATGTCGCAGACGGAAGGAAGTGTTGCTGAATCGTCGGTACAGAGTACGGAAACGGGGACAGCGGGAGACGAAAGCTCACAGGATGCTGGTTCCGTGTCTTCGCAGGCGGCAGGTGAGGACAGCACAGAAAGTGGAACAGCGAATGCCAGCGAAAACGGATCGCAGAGTACATCTGGCGGGAGCAGTGCCACAGGCACATCCGCTGGGGGCAGCACGGAAGGTACATTTGCGGCAGGCAGTACAACGGACACGACTGGGGAAGCCAGTTCGACCAGCACATCTGCGGAAAGCACTGTGACAGGTGTTTCTGATAAAACAGATACAGAAGGTGTGACAGGTGAGAGCAGCACGATAGGGACAACAAAAGGCGGCGTAGAAAATACGGCTTCGAAAGGCAGTACGTCGGACACGAGCATGGGCGGCAATATGGAAAACTCCGACAGGAGTACATCGCTGGCCTCTTCGGACTGGAATTCTGCTGTTGTGCTGGCCGATGCAGAAGATGACGAGCCGTCGTTGACATCAGCATCCGTTACGGATGGTGCAGCCACAGAGGAAACGATCAAAAAGCTCACAGAGACAAATGAGTCGGATGAGTATAAAGCAGCAGAAGAATCCGGATCAAACCCGCTCAAGCTAAAAAAAGGGCAGGAAACCGTCGCGGTGGTTCAGAGTGAGCTTTTGCTTTATCAGAATCTCCTGCATGATGGCAATCAGAATACAGCAGTGGTTTTTGACAACTACAAAAGAGGGAATGAGCCGGTAGCTGATGTTGCTTATCAGGGCGGGTTCACATATAAGAATCAGATTGACCATGCAGGTGATCGTTCGCTGAAGTATAACTTTGACAGTGCGACCAATTTTAACAACGCATCGGGATACGATTCTCAACAGAATACTAGCAAATACTCAGCTGTAAAGGCGGTAGCCTGTGACCCGTTCGGTACGGGACGGGACAGTTGTGTAGCCTATGTTGGCTTTAACTGCACCGGCGAGAGCCATGTTGATGTGATGACATGGCTGTACGACTATAAAAACGGAAAAAGCTCGGAAGTAATAAAACTTGCGACACTGAACTGGACAAAGATCGACACAGCTCTTACCAACGCGCAGATGTCCAATTTTGTTGCCATAACTGCCGGTAACTACAACGGCAGCGTCAACGAAACGGCGGGCTATGGATTTGCAACGGACAGTGTCATTGTCTATGCACCCAGTTCAGGAGGGGACAGCCAGAAATCCAATGGCCTTGTTGAGCTTCAGTGGCAGCAGGATCCGACTACACATCAGATTACATTGAAGAAGCAGTCTACGCTGAGCACAAGTCTTCTGCATGTGGGCTACGGCTATGGAAATAATACATGGGCGTATGATATGCATCCGGAGGATAAGCTGGCTTGTGAGCTGGCCACCGGAGATTTCGACGCGGATGGAATTGAAGATCTGGCTGTGCTTTCCTATTGCGGAGATAGTGCCGTTAAGCAATATGGGGATGCTACGCTATATGTGCCCTATCTTTCCGTGTCAATGGGATCGTCCGATCGGAATATTCTGGAGAATAAAACAGGTGGCGAGTATATTGAAAAGTCTGGCGGACGCTCGGACGGTGCGTATCTGTGGGACACAGCTAGAAGCCCAGGCATGTCTGTCGGTGACGCCAACGGAGATGGAATTCTGGAAATTGCAGTAGCAGGCATCCGAGCAACGCAGGCTACAACGGGCAGCAATCCTAATTCGTCGTTGAAAGACGACAAGCTTTGGAAGAGCACAACAACGGACAATACTGTTGTTGGGATTTACCAGGTGGGGGCTTCCAATACACTGCAGACTCTTAGTTTTAACACCGGTGTGGAGACAAATGGATGGAAGAAAGAAGGTGCGCATACGAGCGATTCCATTATGGAACGCTCCGGCGTAGCATTCATTGCCTTGGATGGCCAGTACACGCAGGAACAGCTATTTATCGACGGAAGTATCTATGAATTTGAGAACAATACTGCTTCTCTTAAGACCAAGGCGGCTAAGACGGCAGAGTATTTTACGAAGGCAGATAACGGCGCTGGTAGTGTATCGATTACCAATACATATATTCAGTCTGTTGCTGTCGGAAACTTTGATCACAATTATGCAGGCCGCGAACAGGTGATGATTGTCATCGGCTTGAAGCAATCCGGTGCTCATGAGGATGCATTGGCACTTCTTGCCATGGGCGGTGTATATGATAATGATGATACGATCAATGACGGTACCAACACATCGCAGAAATATGAGAAGCACACAGGCTTTTATGACAATGGGTATGATAGCCGGGAATGCTACCTGAACCATTGTCAGGACAGTGATATCAAAGATGGCTTCAGCTGCTGCGTTGTGGCGGTCGATATCGACAATGACGGCTTGAAAATCAAGTACAGCAATATCAAGTATCTTGAGAGTGATGCAGAAGTGCAGGCAGTGATACAGGCTGCACCGGCATTCGGCGGACTGCGGCAGTATGAAGTTGCAAGTGCGACTACATATAAAATATCTGGAAGCTACACCTATGAGACCAACAGCTCATTTAAAGGCACTAGGGAGTTTGGCGGGATTTTTGGATTTAGCGCTGATCTCAAGGTTGTGAAATGGGATACCCGTGTCAGAGTGGGCTATCAGCAATCATGGGTTACAGGAACAAGTAAGTCGAACACAAAGACATATACCGCAACCTTTTCAGCAACCAACCAGAATCTTGTTATTTTGCGCCGGAATCCATTCTATCAGTATACCTATGAGCTGGAAGAGGCGGACGGCAATAAATCAACGGTAACCTACACAGTGGGGCAAGCGCCTTACTACGTACAGCTTTCAGTGGAGGATTACAACAGCATCGTCGATTCCTACAATAAGGTTTTGCAGGAAAGAAAAGCCAAGGATTCGAAGTATTCGCCGTTGTATTTCGAAAAAATAACAGAATCTTTTTTGAATGGAAATGTCGGAAATCCGTGGAAATACCAGACAAGACTTGGCGGCAAGAATGTTAGAAATGATTATTACGTCAGCAGCAGTACATCATCGAAGGACGGCGCTTTTTCTACAAGCCCCAACTGGGTTCAGCTGGGATATGCTGCAGGCAGTACGGAGGTTTCTCTGACAGATGCGGAACTGAATAAGAACTTTAAATCCTATACATCCGGCATGACAGTTTACGGTGAAACAACGCTTACAGCTGGGGGTGTGGGCGGAGCCTACTTTTCTGTCTCCATGTTGGACACGACAGGCTCTTCAACAACAACGGGAAGTGGTACAGGTGTTTCAACCAGAGTGGGCAACATCGATGAAGAAGCAATCCTAAAGTCGAAGGCGGCAACAGAGACCACAATTGATAAATACAGCTTCAAGTGGTGCTTTGCCGGCGGTGAAATTAAGGTCGGGTATAAAGCGGGGAATTCGGGGAATGAGGATACCTACGTTCCGCTTTTGCATCATGTATTGAAGGATCTTACTGCACCGCTTGCACCGGTGAAGCTGAATTCAATGAAACGCACCAGTGGCCAAAATCTTAAGCTGACATGGACAACGCCGGCTGATGATCACTCTGGCAGAAAATTCTATAGCGCCGATGAAATGAATTATGTGATTTATCAGCGAAATGCATCTGAGGACGGCGAATGGAAGGCAATTACGGATGATCTTGTCGCAGCTGATTGTAAGGCCGTGCAGAATGATGACGGCACCTATACGATGGAATATGAGATTACTCCCAAGATTGACGCGGCGGACGGAAATATCTACCAATATGCAGTGCGCTGCAGTCTGCTCGGCAAGGAGAACACAACAGAGAGTTTAAACTCCAATTATAAGACCCTTGCGTTTATGGAGACGGAATCGGATACTGGTGAGATCTCATATCTGCACATCAAGTACTCCGATGACGGCGGCAAGACCTTTACCGGAAATGACGGTGCGGACATCGGCAGCTGGATGGGAATCTACACGGATTTCACAAAGGAAGCCTCGAAGAATGTCTCTGATTACAAGTGGATGCAGATTAAAGGCGACAAAGGAGACACCGGAGCGACGGGCGAGAAAGGCGACAAAGGAGACACCGGAGCGACGGGCGAGAAAGGCGACAAAGGAGATACCGGAGCGACGGGCGAGAAAGGCGACAAAGGAGATACCGGAGCGACGGGCGAGAAAGGCGACAAAGGAGATACCGGAGCAACGGGCGAGAAAGGCGACAAAGGAGATACCGGAGCAACGGGCGAGAAGGGCGACAAAGGAGACACCGGAGCGGCAGGTGAAAAGGGAGACAAAGGAGATACCGGAGCAACGGGCGAAAAGGGCGAAAAAGGCGACAAAGGGGACACCGGAGCAACAGGAGAGAAGGGTGACAAAGGCGATGCTGGGGCAGATGGTCGTGGCATTGCGAGCATCCGAATTAATGAGAGCGGTCATTTGATTGTTACCTACAGTGACGGAACGAGTGAAGATGCCGGCCTTGTGCAGGGAAATGCAACAGGAGCCACCGGGGCGCAAGGTGAAGCAGGAGCCACCGGAGCACAGGGTGCAACAGGAGCCACCGGAGCGCAAGGAGCAACAGGAGCCACCGGAGCACAGGGAGCAACAGGAGCCACCGGAGCACAGGGTGCAACAGGAGCCGCCGGAGCGCAAGGAGAGACAGGAGCCACCGGAGCGCAAGGAGAGACAGGAGCCACCGGAGCGCAAGGAGAGACAGGAGCCACTGGAGCGCAGGGCGAAACCGGAGCTGCTGGTCGCGGCATTGAAACGGCGAAACTCGATGAGAATGGCCACCTGATCATCACCTACAGCGACGGGACGAGTGAAGATGCCGGCGCCGTGCAGGGCTACGCGAAGCGCGATCCGCTGGTATATGTCGCACTTGCAATTTCCATACTGGCACTGCTCCTGTGCCTGTATCTGCTGTATTCTCAGAGGTATTCCTCGAAGAGTATGCGCCGCATGTGGAAGAAGATGGCGGGCCTTCGGGATGACGACATCGGAGATGATGAATGAAATTTCATCATATGAAAAAGCTATAGAATGGCTTGTAAAATGAAGCTATCATATCTGGAAAAATGAAGACGTGAGCTATATAATCAACGGATATAGCAACTGTTCCGGGCTTGTTCGTGAAACGAGCAGGCTCGGATTGCTGCCGGATACAGTGATTCGGCGTGAAATACCCGGGAACCCCGCATGAGCAAAAAGCTGCGCAGCGGCGATTTTGCAAATGGGCTCTGAATAGTTACAAGAATAGAATGAGGAGGACGGATCATCATGGAGAAGAAGAATCTGGACTGGTCGAATCTCGGCTTCAATTATATGAAGACGGATAAGCGCTACGTCGCAAGCTATAAGGCGGCGACCGGCAAATGGGACGAGGGTGCCCTGGTTGATGACGATATGATCGTTATGAGCGAGGATGCCGGCGTTCTGCAGTACAGCCAGTCGGTATTCGAGGGCCTCAAGGCATATACGACAAAGGATGGACACATTGTATGCTTCCGTCCGGACATGAACGGACAGAGAATGTATGACTCTGCAAAGCGCCTTGAGATTCCGCCGCTTCCTGTGGAGCAGTTCGTGGATTCCATTCACCAGGTGGTAAAGGCCAACACGGCATGGGTTCCGCCTTACGGAACCGGCGCAAGCCTCTACATCCGTCCGTATGTATTCGGCATCAGCCCGGTTATCGGTGTAAAGCCGGCAGACGATTATCAATATCGCGTATTTACGACTCCGGTCGGACCGTACTTCAAAGGCGGTGCGAAGCCGATCTACGTGAAGATCAGTGACTTTGACCGTGCAGCACCGCATGGAACGGGCAACATTAAGGCTGGTCTGAACTATGCGATGAGTCTGCATGCCATCGTAACTGCACATGAGGAAGGCTTTGCAGAGAACATCTATCTGGATGCTGCAACCAGAACGAAGATTGAGGAGACCGGCGGCGCCAACATCCTGTTCGTGGATCAGGATGATCATCTGGTGGTTCCGAAGTCGGATTCCATCCTTCCTTCCATCACGAGAAGGAGCCTTGTATATGTTGCAGAGCACTACCTCGGCATGACGGTGGACGAGCGCCCGGTATACTGGCAGGAGGTAAAGGACGGCAACTTCAAGGAGTGCGGACTTTGCGGAACGGCTGCAGTCATCAGCCCCATCGGCAAGATCAACGATCATGGCACGGATTACGCACTGGCATCCGGAATGGACGAGATCGGTCCCTGGATGAACAAGCTTCGTACAACGCTTCTGGGCATCCAGGAAGGCGAGCTGGAGGCTCCGGAGGGCTGGATTCACGTGATCGAGTGAGACGCTCGGCGGATATGCTGCGTTTGAGCGGCAGCGGGAGTGTTGGAGCACGCAGTAATTTGAGCATCATAAGGGCAAAGACTCTTTGCCCAACAGCATATATCAGCAACAGACAATACACAAAAAGAGCTCTGGCTTGTTCCGCCAGGGCTCTTTTTGTGTATTGCGTATTGGATTGGCATGCAGAGGCAATGCTGCTACGCAGCCTTTCTCCCGGAGACGGAGATCAGAACCAGCATCAGGAAGATTGCGGCAAAGCCGACGCCGTCCAGAAAGGTAAAGCTGCTGCCAAGTACTGTGGCGGAGAGGATGGCAGCGGTAACCGGCTCCGAAAAGCCGTACAGGCTGCCCTTTTCCGGGCCGATGTATTTTAGCCCCTGGATGTAGAGCGGGAAGGCCAATACATTGCCGACCAGCACGACGAAGCCGACGCCGAACCATCCCATGGCGGTGGGAACATAGTGCCAGGTCCAGGAGCGGAAGATCAAAGCAATGGCAGCACTTCCCATCAGGAAGGACCACCCCTGCAGGAGCAGAACGGAATATCTGGTCATAAGACGGCCGGGCACCATATTGTAAACGGTGACGCAGACCGCGCAGAGAACGCCTGTAGCAAGCGCGGCGGGTGAAACCTGCATGTGTTCAAGACTCCCGCCGGTGGAGAGCAGGAATACGCCGACCAGAGCCAGAACAATGGCCAGGATTTCTGTCAGCTTGGGCCTTCGTTTGGCGAGAATGCAGGAGATCACCAGAATCATGGCCGGCGATAAATCCTGCAGAATAGTGCCGACTGCGGCGCTGGAGAGCTGGATGGTTGTAAAATACAGAAACTGACAGGCCGATACGCCGGCCAGTCCATAAATCAAAAGTTCCCTTCGGTCCTGCGCGTCCTTCCAGGGATCGAAAATGTGCCTTCCTCCCCGAATGGCACAGAAGGCCAGCAGAATCAGCCCGGCCAGTCCCAGCCGAATGGGGACCAGCCACCGGACGTCCATGCCCTCGTGGTTAAACAGATACTGTCCCATGGAGCCGGAAAGTCCCCAGCAGGCACCGCCTGCAAGAGTAAGAACGGCGCCCAGAAGAGAAGCGTGTGATTTGGAAACGGATTGTCTGGATGCTGTATTCATGTCCGATTACCTCGAAAGAGTCGCTGTGTACTAGCCAACTGTTTTGCAGACGATGTACCAGCCTGCATAGCAACCGTGATTATAACGCGGGGGCAAAGAAGTGTGAATAGTGTGTTGTCCTATGGTACAATGAACGTTATAGCTTGGTAACTATTCAGAGCCAAGCAAATTTGCATAAAATGCGCGAATAATGCTTGCATTAACGAGCACATTTTTGCAAATTTATTTGGCGAGAACGCCACATGAGCAAAAGGAAAGCTGCGAAGCAGCGATTTTGCGAATGGGCTCTGAATAGGTACATAGCTTGAAGGCCAACAAAGGGGAGAATAAAAGATTATCATGGGAGTAGCGGGGGACGGTCAATGGGATTCGAGGATCTCTGACGCGGAAAGAGATCATTTGACGGGCCTATGGGGCCTTCATCACTTTGCATGGTACGCACGGAATATGCTCACTGCAATGTCACCGGAAGAGGCGGCAGATACGCAGATTGTTTTTCTGAATTTTCATCATTTTAAACGATTCAACCGACGGTATGGATACGAAGAAGGCGATATGGTGCTGTGCCGCTTTGCAGGGGCACTGCAGGCATGTGCTGCGGTGAAGCTTGCCGGCCGCATTGCTGAGGATCACTTTCTGTTCCTGGCTTCCGCCGGGGATGTTGTGCATGTTCTGCGGGAGATGCAGGAGGCACTTAGAAGGATTACGCCGGATACGGCACTGAGTATCCGGGCGGGCATTTATAATATTAACGCCGAGGAGTCTGTAATTGCCGCGGGAGATAAAGCCAAGGCGGCAGCGGATAGCCTGCGCGGCAAGAAGGTCGGGGATCAGTTCTGGCATTATTATGACCATGAACTGGAATCGGCGATGGAGCGGCGCACCTATGTTCTGGAAAATATAGAGAAGGCCATCCAGTCCGGCTGGATCCGGGTTTATTATCAGCCGGTAATGCGGACTATGACGGAAAGACTGTGCGGCATGGAGGCCCTGGCAAGATGGGAGGATCCTGTCTACGGGATGATGTCGCCGGGGCTTTTTATTCCGGTGCTGGAAGAAAACCAGCTGATTCACAAGCTGGATCTGTACGTTCTTAAGAAAATATGTGAGGATTACCGAAATTCCAAGAGGACAAATAAGCCTTTTGTTCCGGTGTCCTTTAATCTTAGTCGTCTGGATTTTGAGCTGTGCGATATTCTGTCGGAGGTTGACAATCTTGTGACAGAGTATGAAGTCCCCAAGGAGATGCTGCATGTGGAGATCACGGAAAGCGTGCTCCTGGAAAACGAATGGGGGATGCGCAAGACGCTGGACGATTTTCACAAGCTGGGATATCAGGTCTGGATGGATGATTTCGGAAGCGGATATTCTACGCTGAACGTCCTGAAGGACTATGATTTTGACACGCTGAAAATCGATATGCGTTTCCTTTCGGATATGAGCAGCCGGTCGCTTAGCATTGTGACGTCCATCGTGGACATGGCCAAGAAGATTGGCATACAGACGCTGGCAGAGGGGGTGGAGACCCGGGAGCAGGTCGACTTTCTGCGCAGCATCGGCTGTGAAAAGCTGCAGGGATATTATTTTGGCAAACCGTCGCCGTATGATCTGGATGATATGCAGCAGCTGAAGCTGCAGGGGCGGATTGAAAATGAGCGGGAAGCGCTGTATTACAATGAGATCGGCCGCGTAAATCTCATCGATGACCGTGCGGTTGCACTGGTGGAATATGAAAACGATACGATCCGTATTCCCTATATGAACCGGAATCTTGTGGAGGAGCTCGAGAATGTGAGGCAGGACCTGTCGCTCCTTTTGGAAAGCCTCTGCAATGACGAGGCGTTTCCAGCATATGATATTCTGCGGAAGGCAGCAAGACGCATCCAACCCGGCGGCGGACAGCACACGGTGCGATTTGTGTCGGGAGGACGGTATTTTCTTTTATATGCGTCCTGTGTGGGACAGCTGGACGAGAAGAAAATGTTCCTGACCTACATTTCGGATATGAGTGAGGATTCTGAGCTGACACACACGCATGAGATGGATGAGGCTATTCGAAGCCTGTACCTTACCTGCGACAATGTGTACATCAACGATATGGATGCCGGAACGGTGCATACGATTCTCGATCACGGAGAGAATCCGGGACAGCTGGAGACCTGGCGTCTTGAGATTGACCCGGCAGGATATGCAAAGGATCGAATTTACCCGGGGGACCAGGAGCGATATCTGGCATTTGCGGATATGTCCACACTGTATTCCAGATTGCAGAACAGTCCGAGCGGATTTCAGGGGAGTTACTTTCGAACGAAGACGGAAAAGGGCGAATATGTCTGGAAGAGGCATCTGTTCGTCCTGATTTCCAAGCTGGGCCAGCGGCGGTTTGTGTCTGCCGCGCAGCCGGTGAAGCAGGAGGCTCTTCTGGAGAACGCCAAAGCGATCCTGGAGGTTGACGAGACACAGAGACTGCTTGATGTTGACATGCTGAAGGATGCTGTGACCTTTTCGAAGCAGCTTTCGCCGGCATTTACGGATGAGCAAACCGTTCGGGCCAATGCAGAGCTGGCGTCGCCGCGAGACTTTTGGTCCGGCCTGATTCTCCATTCCGACATTAAATTCTGTTGGAAGGATGCCAGACGGTGCTATGTCGGTGCGAGTCAGGCGTTTCTGGACTATTTCAAGCTGAGCAGTGTGACGGAAATTCTCGGGAAACGGGATGAGGATATGGGCTGGCATGCAGAGGGCCGCGGCTTTGCCCAGGCAGAAAACCGGATTCTTCGGGAAGGCCAGAATCTTGTGATGAGTCCGGAAAAGTGTCTGGCGGGAGGTAAGCTGCGGAATATCTGGGTGAACAAGCAGCCATTATACCGCGGCGGCAAGGTGAACGGCATTTTAATCTGGTTCGTGGATTCTGAGGAGCTCACGCAGCAGGAATCCCCTGCAGAGGAGGGAATGGATTCGATTACCGGCTGCATGAATGTCAATGGATTCATGCAAACCGGCGAGCAGTTCCGAAGAGACTACCTCGAAAGAGGCAGGGATTATGCGTTCCTGTATGTAGCTATTCATGAATTTGGCAGCTTTAAGAATAAAAACGGAGTGGATACGGCCAATCGTTTCCTTCGCGAGATCGCCTCACGGATGAAGGAGGCTGTCGGAAGAGAAGGCCTGATCGGACGGATCTGGATGGATAATTTCGTGATCCTCGTTCCGGCAGAATCGCAACGAGATGCGGAGAAGACAGCGGATTCCATTCGCAGGGCGGTTTCCCGGATTCACCGGATTGGAGATGTCCCGGTGACCGTCTATCTCTCCATCGGCTACAGCCTGTACTCGGAGCGGGAGAATGTGGAGCAATGCACAAATCTTGCAAGGAAGCGTATGAAGAAGGAACGTGAGGAAGTCTGCGGACCGAATGCAGAAGATGCTTTTGACTGAAAAGTGTAACTAATCAGCACCCATCTCGATTTTGATACTCGAAAATGCCTGATGGCATTTTCTCCTCGCATTCGGAAAACCTCGATGTGGCTGGCCTGTGGTGCTTGTACCTCGCCCGCCTGCCAATTTCAATCGTGAATTTGCCTGCAAGCAGAAGGTTCACGTTGAAATGTGGCAGGTGCTGAACAGATACGAAATAAAACCCCTGCACGGTTGAT
>CAVGIV010000012.1:0-47870 GCA_963629395.1 Paludibacteraceae bacterium
TCTTGGATCCTTTCTTGTACGTTGATGTTTGGACGCTGATACTTTACAAGAGCCAAGGTGGCTTTTTCAATATGAAATTTTAGTTAGAGGCAGGGCGGATTTACCCACAATCATGCCCGAAGCCTCGCAAACGCAAGCAATATTTAATGCAATTTCTTTTTTTGGTTACTGTTCTCTTAATGGTGACAGGCACCAATATTCCGGTTTTTCTTGATTCGTGATGAAAGCGCTTCATATATAACACACAGAGATACTGAAACCCTCCCAAAAAGATATAATAGAAGCGACTGAAAGCTTTGCAAGGGGGATATGCGTTATGACGAAAGAGCCAATCACGAGGGATGTTGATTTCAGGCAACTCACAGAACATATCTTAAATTCCTATCTAAACGCTAACTCGGAAGAAAGTACGGAGGTTTTGAAATTACTGGATGAGAGCATGAGCGTAATAGGAACCGGCAAGCAGGAATTCTTCAGGAATCTTCAGGAATTCTCCCAGACTTTCATATTTGATTTGGAACAGCGCCGGAAAGTTCAATTTAAGTGGACAGATTTTAAGCTGGAAGAGCAAGAGATCGATGAAGACCATACGCTGGTCTACGGGTCTGTATTGATTCTCGGAGCACTTCCGGATGGGGATCTTAATATCAGAATGGACAGTAGATTCACGATCCTTTATGGATTTGTGGATGGAATCTGGAAAGTGCTCCATATCCACCATTCTGTTCCGGATAAGGAACAGATGCAGAATGAAGAATTTCCGTGGACACTGGGACAGCAGATCCAGAAAATGGCCAGAGAAAAAGAGGAAGAGCTTGAAGAGATGCATGAGATTCTGGCGGCATCCCGGATGGCAACCTGGAGCATCGTTTTGCTGGACGGACAAGCACCAAGAATGGAAGCGGATGATCTCATGCTGGAGCTTCTGGGAGTCGCAGGCAAGAAACTGACACCGGAGGAGGTTTATGATGCATGGTTTTCGAACATTACTCCAGCCTCGCTGCAGTCCGTTCTGAATAGCGTTGAAAAAATGAAAAATGAGGGACGGGATGAAAACACCTATCTTTGGAAGCACCCTGTCCTGGGAGAGAGATATGTGCGCTGCGGCGGCACGGCGAAACCGGTAGAAGGCGGATTTGTGCTTCGGGGATATCACTATGATGTGGATGAGGTCGTCCGTGAGCAGAAGCAAAAAGACGAGGCGCTGGCACATGCTTTGGAGGCTGCGCAGCAGGCTAATAAGGCCAAGACAACCTTTTTAAACAGCATGTCCCATGATATCCGAACACCGATGAATGCCATCGTTGGGTTTACGGCATTGGCACGGACACATAGTGATGACCGGGCGCAGGTGCAGGACTACCTTGGCAAGATCAGCGCCTCCAGCGCGCATCTTTTGAGCCTGATCAATGATATCCTTGACATGAGCCGCATAGAGAGCGGCATGCTGGAGCTTCGAGAGTCTGAGGTCCATATCCCGGATTTGCTGCATGATCTTCGAACGATGGTCCAGAGCCTTATTAATGAAAAAAATCAGAATCTTTACATTGATGTACAAGATGTAGTACATGAGAATGTGCTCACGGACAAGCTTCGATTAAATCAGGTTCTGCTCAATATTGTGGGAAATGCAATCAAATTTACACAGGCGGGGGGAGATATTACTATTCGACTTATCGAGAAGCCTTGCAGCGTAAAGGGCTATACGACGTTTGAGTTCTCCGTAAAGGACAATGGTGTCGGAATGTCTAAGGCGTTCCTCGGACATATATTCGAGACCTTTACCAGAGAATACAGCACAACTGTCAGCGGCATTCAGGGAACCGGACTTGGCATGGCCATTACCAAGAATATTGTGGATATGATGGGCGGAGATATACGAGTTGAGAGTGAGAAAGGGAAGGGCTCTGTATTCACAGTCACTTTGAACATGCGGATTGTTGATGAGCTTGCAGCAGAACAGACCCGTGCGCCAGAGCTTCGAACTGCACGTGCACAGTCGGTAATCCGAGAAGGCGTGGAAAACCCGGAAGGGGTAAAAGAGAACAGAAAGGCATATGATTACAGCGGAAAGAGAGCGCTTCTGGTTGAAGATAATGAACTGAACCGGGAAATTGCTATGGCAATTCTGGGAGAAACCGGCATGGAAATTGACTGCGTTGCGGATGGTATCGAAGCCGTCAACATCATGAATCAGGCGCGGGAAGACCGGTATGACCTTATCTTTATGGACGTACAGATGCCGAAGATGGATGGCTATACGGCAACCAGAGAGATTCGCACTCTCGAAAACAACCGAAAGGCGAATATTCCCATTATAGCTATGACCGCAAATGCTTTCGATGAGGATAAGAGGAAGTCGTACGAGTCTGGAATGAACGGGCATATTAGCAAGCCAATCAGTATTGAAGCAATTGCAGAAGTCCTTGACGGCATTTTTGCTCAAAAATAAGAGTAACTATTCAGAGCCCATCTCGATTTTCCTTCGGAAAACCTCGATGTGGCCGGCCAGAGGCGCTTCGCGCCTTGGCCGCCTGCCAATTTCAATCGTGAATTTGCCTGCAAGCAGTCAATTCACGTTGAAATATGGCAGGTGCTGAACAGATACAAATAAGATATCATAGAAGCAGTAAAAAAGCTGTCTGGGAGGGGAATGTATGAACTTTGGCAGAAATCTGGATTCTGAATATGTGTGGCTGAGCGGAATCTTCGGCCTGGCGGTGGGAGATGCCCTGGGGTGTCCGGTGCAGTTTCGCACCCGGGAGGAGATGGATGCAAATCCGGTGCAGGATATGATCGGGCATGGTACATATGATATGCCGGCGGGCAGCTGGACAGATGATACAAGCCTTGCGCTGGCTACCATGGACAGTATCCTTGTCAGTGGAAAGCTGGATCTTGTCTCGGTGATGCACTGCTTTGGACAATGGCTGCTGAAGGGCAAGTACACGCCGTTTGGCAAGGCGTATGACATTGGTCATGGTACGATGGATTCGATCCTGTGCTTTTTGAGCAACGGATTTGATGTGACGACCTGCGGCGGAGCGGAGGAGTATAACAACGGAAACGGATCGCTTATGCGAATTCTGCCGCTTTGTCTTTACCTGCTGGGGAATAAAACGGGAGAGAATGAGGCCGTGCAGCTGGTGCAGCAGGGCTCTGCCCTGACACATGCACACCGGAGGTCACAGCTGGCATGCGGCATGTATTTTTACCTGGTGCGGGCAATCCTTGGCGCAGAGCCTTCTGAGAACGTGCCTCTGCAGGAGATTCTGCAGAAGGGAATGGACGATGCGATGAAGCACTACGATTCGGACGCGGCGTTTAAAGAGGAGCTGCCGTTTTACAGGCGATGCAGGAATCTGACGGAGCTGCACGCAGAACCCCGGCAGAACATCCGCAGCTATGGGTATGTTGTGGATTCGCTGGAGGCTGCATTGTGGTGCGCGATCACTACAGGCTCGTATGAGGAAGCAATGCTGACCTGTGTCAATCTGGGATATGACACCGATACAGTTGCTGCCATCTGCGGCGGATTGTGCGGACTGTATTACGGCTATGATTCCATTCCGGAAAAATGGAGACAAGCCCTGCCCAGAAAGATCTACATTAAGGATTTGTGCGAACGGATGGGCGCTGTATAGCTGCAATTTTTTCTATCAATTCTATAGAGACGTTCTATGTGATAAAAAGATGCACACGTTTTTTGTGCATCTTTTTATTTGTGCAATTTTACCACCTCATCGGTCTGATCCAGAACAAACTGGCGGAATTGCAGGACGGCCGGAGACAGGAACGCTTTTTCATCGTAGATCATGTAAAAATAACGCTCCCATGTCGGATGGACAATGGGGAGAATCTTCACGTTCAGACGGAACAGCATTTCCATGTAAGGAACGACAGCGATGCCGAAGCCCTGCGCGACAAGACCCGCTACAACCTGATCCTCCTCGGTTTCATAGGCAATATTGGGACAGGCGCCGATCCGTTCATACAGATTCATAATGACGTCGCGGAGGCCGGAGCCCTTGGCAAAGCAGATCAGCGGATAAGGGAGCGTATCGGAAAGGTCGATCATCTGGCGATCGGCAAGAGGATGGCCGCTTGGAACGATAAGCACAAGGTCCTGCTTATTCACCGGGGTACTGGAAAAGCCACATTCATCCGACGGCTTCGAAGCAAATACCAGGTCGTATCTGCGCTCGGAGAGGCCGCTAAGCAGCTCGCCGGTTACGCCGGTGTGAAAGGCAAAATGGATGTTCTTGCCGGCATTTTGCCTGAGAAAATCCGCGGCCAGCCGGGGGACAAAATCTACGCCCAGAGTCCGCAGAAAGCCAAGCCGAATGATGCCTTCCCCGCGGCCGACGCTCTGCAGCAGCTGGACACCCTCATCGAGGCTGCCAAGAGCCTGGGTGGTATAGGCCAGAAACTGCTCTCCGTGGTGGGTGAGACGCACGCTCCTACCCTGCCGTTCGAAGAGTGGGAGACCCAGCTCCTGCTCCAGCTGGCTGATGGCATGGCTCAGCGTCGGCTGCGTAATGCAAAGCGACTCGGCAGCGCGCGTATAATGCTGTGTTTTGGCCAGTTCGGCAAAATAACGTAAGTGCAGAAGATTCATAGTATCCACCTCAGAAATCATAGTCAAATATAAAAGAATCCATTGAAAATGTCTATGAAACCGATTGAAAAACTTAATTTGAATCTGATGGGAGGGTGTCGTAAGTTGAGATTGTCAAAAAAATAACGCAACCGCCCGGCTTTGCTGCCTCTGCATGTGCAGACGGCAGGCTTTTGGCGGTTATCGCACGCAGATGGCAGGTCAAGGAAAGATGAATATAACGGGAAAGACAACACTGTTGGGATTGATCGGTACGCCGGTGGCACATTCCAAGTCACCGGAAATGTACAACTACTGCTTTGAGAAATATGGACTGGATTACGCGTACCTTGCTTTTGATGTTCCGATTGAGCAAACGAAGGATGCGATCGAGGCATTAAAGCTCTTTAACTTCCGGGGCGCAAATGTAACCATGCCCTGCAAGCAGGAGGCGCTAAAGTATATGGATGAGCTTGCACCGGCAGCCAGAGCCATCGGCGCGGTCAACACCATTGTCAATGACAACGGAAGGCTCACCGGCTACAACACGGATGGTATGGGGTATACCAAAAACCTTGAGCGCAGCGGCGTGCAGGTGAAGGGGAAGAAGATTGTGCTCCTGGGCGGCGGTGGTGCAGCGTCTGCGATTGCGGCACAGGCAGCTCTGGAGGAGGCCAGGGAAATCAGCATCTTCAATCTGAAGGATGCATTCTGGGGCAGTCTTGAGAAGACCGTGCAGAGAATTGCAGATGCGGTTCCGGGGTGTCACTTCACATTAAATGACCTGGCGGATAAGGAGCTTTTAAAGAAGACCATCGCCGAGTCGGATATCCTGTCCAATGCGACGAGGGTTGGCATGGCACCGAAGGAGGACGCATCACTGATCGGAGATACCAGCTGGTTCCGGAAGGATCTGGTGGTTACGGATGCAGTCTATGCGCCGCCGCAGACCAGGCTTTTAAAGGAGGCTGAGGCAGCGGGGTGTGTGGTGTGCAACGGGCTGGGAATGCTCCTGTGCCAGGGGGCAGAGGCGTTCCGTCTTTACACTGGTGAGCAGATGCCGATTGATGAGATCAAAGAGCTGCTCTACGCGTAACTATTATCACTGCAGGGAAGGAGAAGATTCTACATATGAAACAGAAAAATGAGTCCGCAAGATATTATCCTACGGCGTTTGCCCTGTACATGACCTACTTTGTTCTGGGCGTGGCAGCGACCATCATGGGCCAGTACAAGCAGGAACTGGCAGGCCTTTGGGGCGCACAGACGCTGGCCGACGGAAGCTTTGACGTATCCGGCGTCGTGGCAGTCATTGCAGCGATTGGATTAGGAAGATTGGTTGCGTTCCCGGTTGCAGGCCCGCTTTCAGACCGGCTTGGACGCCGCGCATCCGGTTTGATCGGCTGCGCATTGTATGCCGTATTTTTCCTGAGCATTACATTCGCACCCAACATATATGTCGGCTATGTGCTTGCAGTCATCAGCGGAATGGCGAACTCCTTCCTGGATACCAGCATCACGCCGTCCTGTATGGAGATTTTCAAGGAAAAGGGAACCATTGCGAATATTTTCACCAAAATGTCGATATCCATCGCCCAGTTCCTTCTTCCGTTTGCGATTCGCTTTGTATCGGGAAATCAGCTGCCGTTTGCAACCATTTTCCTGGTATGTGCCGGCATCATTATCATCGATGGCATTTTCCTCGCATTCCTTCCCTTCCCGGAATTTACTCCGGCCAAAAAGGGGAACGGTCAGAAGGAAAAAATGCACTTTACGCCGGCGTCCATCGTTCTGATTGCGCTTGGCTTCACCACATCCACAACCTTCATGCTGTGGATGAACTGCAATCAGGAGCTGGGCAAGCTGTACGGCCTTTCTGAGCCGAGTCAGATCCAGTCCTTCTATTCTGTTGGTATTGTTGTTGCTCTGTTTGTCAGTGCGGCACTTCTGAAAAAGGGCGTAAAGCCGGTAAAGATCCTGATCGGCTATCCTTCAGTGGCACTTCTCGTGCTGATCGCCCTGTATTTTGTCAGAACGCCCTGGATGTGCCTTGCCGGCGGATTCCTGCTCGGGTTCTTTGCGGCAGGCGGTGTGCTGCAGCTGGTGACGGCCGTAGCCAATGAGATGTTCCCGCGGCATCGCGGCGTGATCACCTCGATTGTTATGATCGCTTCAAGCGTGGCGAACTACCTTGTGATCAGCGTAGCCGGAATTCTTACAAAAGTTGGCGGTACGGATGGACCCAGATACGTGGTTTTGTTTAATATTGTTGTGACATTTATCGGCGTATTGCTGGCACTGTATCTCAATCGCTGCTTTAAGAATGGGCCGCAGGAGGCGTAAACACCTGCTGCTTCAGAGCGAGTCCTTCACAGCAGCACATTTGCGGATGAGCTCTGTGAATGAGTTCTGAATTTAAGTTCTGAATGAGTTCGGAAGTCCATGTGAGGTGCAGATTGCGGCAACAGGACCCGGCAGCAGGAAATGACCTGGCTGCAGAGGAGGTTAAGGCAATGAACAAAACCATATTTTTAATCGGCTTCATGGGAGCAGGAAAGTCCACCGTGGCACAGGAACTGAACAAGCGTCTTGGATTTCCTGTAGTGGAGATGGATGCCCGGATTGCAGAGCAGGAGGGCATGAGCATCCCGGATATTTTTGAGAAAAAGGGCGAGCCCTATTTCCGAAAGCTGGAGACAGAGCTTTTGGAATCCTTTACAGCGGATGCACCGGCCATCGTGTCCTGCGGAGGCGGAGCAGCCATGCGGGAAGAGAACGTAGCGGCGATGCACAGAGGCGGCGTGACGGTTCTTCTCAAGGCAAGCCCGGAAACAATATTGGAAAGAGTAAAGGATAACGACGATCGTCCGCTTCTTAGGGGCAAAAAGAACACCTCAGACATCCAGAAGCTGATGGATCAGAGATATCCGAAGTACGAGGCGGCGGCAGATATAGCGGTAGACACATCGGGGCTGACGGTCCCGGAGGTCTGCGATGCGATTCTGTCGGAGCTGGACAAGATGTAACGCACACGGGGATTCATAAACGAGCGGGTATGAAACCTTTGTGCGGCTGAAAACGGAAGTTCTAAGAAGTTAATCATATAAATTATTCAAGCACTATGGAGGTAGAAAATGTCTGCAAAATATCCTATTACAATCAGCTCCTGGACACTGGGAGATCAGTGCACCTTTGAGGAAAGAGTCAAGGCGGCAAAGGAAGCCGGCTTTGAGGGCATCGGCCTGCGCGCAGAGACCTATGCAGATGCGCTTGCAGAGGGCCTGCACGACAGCGACATTCTGGATATCCTGAACAAGTATGACATGAAGGTAACAGAGGTGGAGTACATCGTTCAGTGGGCAGAGGATCATCGTTCCTATGAGCAGATGTACAAGGAGCAGATCTGCTTCCATATGTGTGAGCTGTTCGGTGTGACCGGCATCAACTGCGGACTGATGGAGAATTACTCCGTAGAGCACACGGCACAGAAGCTGAAGGAGCTCTGCCATCGCGCAGGAAAGCTTAACATTGGAGTTGAGCCGATGCCCTACAGCGGCATTCCGGATGTTGAAAAGGCCTGGGCTGTCGTTAAGGCGGCTGATTGTGAGAACGCAAAGGTGCTGCTGGACTCCTGGCATTGGATCCGCGCGGACCAGAGCTACGATGAGAGCTATCTTGCAGACATCCCGGTGGAGAAGCTGGTTTCTGTACAGATCAATGATGTACAGGCTCGTCCCTATGCAAAGAGCATCCTTCGCGATGAGTCTATGCATGACAGAGTGCTTCCCGGAAAGGGCTATGGCGATACCGAGGGCTTCGTGAAAATGCTCAAGGCAAAGGGCGTACAGCCGCAGGTTATGGGCGTTGAGGTTATCAGCGACGAGCTTCTGGCACACGGCGTAGCAGAGGCTGCCAAGCTGGCTTACAAGGCTGCAGAAGAGGTCCTTCAGAAGGCATGGCCGGAAGTACTGGAGAAATAAGAACGGAGGTTACCATGGAGAACAGAATTACAGGACACACCAAATTATATTGCCTGATCGGCTCACCCGTTGGCCATTCCGGCTCACCGGCGATGCACAACTACAGCTTTGAAAGAACAGGAACAGATGCAGCGTACCTGGCCTTTGATGTGCCGCTGGACAAGCTCGAGGAGGGCGTAAAGGCACTCAGAACGCTGAAGGCTGGCGGATTCAATGTAACGATGCCGGATAAGACGGCCGTTACGCAGTACCTGGACGATGTAACTCCGGCAGCAAAGCTGATCGGCGCCTGCAATACCGTAACTGCAGATGAGGACGGAAAGCTCACAGGACACAATACAGACGGCATCGGATTTGTACGCAATCTCAAGGAGAACGGGATCAGCGTAGAGGGACAGAAGATCGTGCTTCTGGGAGCCGGCGGCGCAGCTACTGCAATTGCTGTGCAGACAGCCCTGGACGGTGCGGCAGAGATTCATATTTTCAACCTGGATGATGAGTTCTATACCAATGCGGAGCTGACCTGCAAGAAGATCACCGAGGCTGTTCCGGGCTGCAAGGTTACCGTAGAGAAGCTCGAGAACCAGGACGCGCTGAAGGCCGCAATCGCGGACTGCACCATGCTTGTAAATGCCACCAAGGTCGGCATGGCACCGCTGGACGGACAGACACTGATTGCACCGGAGCTTCTTCGCAAGGACCTGGTGGTTGCAGATACCGTGTATAACCCGCGCAAGACGAAGCTGATTCTGGATGCAGAGGAGGCTGGCTGCAAGGCGGCAGTCGGCGGTATCGGCATGCTGCTCTGGCAGGGCGCAGAGGCCTTCCATCTCTTTACAGGGAAGGAAATGCCCGCGCAGGAGGTTCTGGAGAAGTTCTTCTCCTGATGGAAGCGGTCAGCGGCCCCAAACGGTGCAAAGTCAAAGGCCTGATTGGGACCGCTGCATTTATGTGAGATAAGAGGAGGCATTTATGAAGTTTCCGGCAATGTTTTCACCGATACAGATTGGAACCGTTACCGTTCCGAACCGGTTTGTTGTTCCGCCCATGGGCAACAACCTGGCCAACACCGACGGTACGCTCAGCGAAGCGTCACTTGGCTATTATGAGGCCAGAGCAAAGGGCGGCTTCGGACTGATTACCATCGAGTCCACCGTTGTATATGAGCAGGCAAAGGGTGGCCCGCGCAAGCCCTGTCTTTTCGAGGACAGGTGCGTTGACAGCTTCCGCCGCGTAGCAGATGCCTGTCATGCCTACGGCGCCAAGATGAGCATCCAGCTCCAGCACGCAGGCCCGGAGGGAAGCTCGGCACTCACAGGATATCCTCTGAAGGCGGCCAGCGCTATGCCGGCAGCGGTTGGAAGAGAGACGCCGGAAGCGGTCAGCAAGGAAGAGCTGTACCGCATTATCGAGTGCTACGGAGACGCAGCAAGGCGTGCACAGCAGGCCGGCATTGACATGGTAGAGCTTCACTGTGCACATGGCTATCTTGTTAGCACATTTATCTCACAGAGAACCAACCACCGTACGGATGAGTTCGGCGGATGCTTTGAAAACCGCATGCGTCTGCCGCGTCTTATCATCGAAAACATCCGTCAGAAGACCGGCGGCATGCTGCCGATCATCTGCCGCATCAATGCCAGTGATGAGGTGCCGGGCGGACAGTCTGTACAGGATGCAGCTGCCGTTGCCGCGTATCTGGAGCAGGAGTGCGGCGTCGATGCCATTCATGTAACGCGTGCGGTCCACCTTCGCGATGAGTTTATGTGGGCGCCCGGCGTTACACACGGCGGATTCAACGCAGAGCTTGTGACGGAGATCAAGCGTGCCGTATCGGTTCCGGTCATCATCGTAGGACGTTTCACGGAGCCGCAGTACGCAGAGCTTTTGGTGAAGCAGGGACGTACGGATCTTGTTGCCTTCGGCAGACAGAGCATTGCCGATCCGGAGCTGCCGAATAAGGCAAGAACCGGACGTCTGGAGTCTCTTTCTCCCTGCATCGGATGTCTTCTGGGATGTGTTCCGAACATGTTCGCCGGGAAGGCCATCACCTGCGCAGTGAACCCCTGCGTTGGAAAGGAGAAGGCCCTCACCCCTGTTGAATCGCCGAAGAAGGTTGTTGTCATTGGCGGCGGCCCCGGCGGATTGTATGCGGCCTTTGCGTGTGCCAAGAGAGGCCACCATGTGACGCTCCTTGAGAAGGAGCCGGAGCTGGGCGGCAATTTCCGTATCGCATCGTATCCGACCGGAAAGGGACAGCTTTCGGAGGCAATCCGCTCCATGATCGTTCACTGCGAGGAGGAGCATGTGGAGCTGCGCGTGAACACCGAGGCAACCGAGGAGCTTCTGAAGGAGCTTGCTCCGGATGCCATCATTCTGGCAACCGGCTCCAATCCGCTGGTGCTCCCGATTCCGGGCCTGAAGGAGTGCGGATATGTTACCGCGCAGGATCTCCTGGAGGGCAAGGGAACTGTTGGGAAAAAGGTGCTTGTTGTCGGCGGCGGCATGGTGGGCTGCGAGGCGGCAGAGTACCTTGCAGAGCGCGGCCATGAGGTGGGCATCATCGAGATGAAGCCCGTGATCGCACAGGATGTGACCAAGGAAAATCGCCGCTACATGTTCGAGAATTTCGAGGAGCACAAGGTGCTGCTGTGCCCCGGAGCAAAGGTTGGACAGTTCTACACCGACGGTGTGGATTACACGCTTGCTGACGGCACCGAAGGATCGCTTCGCGGCTATGACAGCGTTGTTCTGGCCATGGGTTCCCGCGCAAATGCTGCACTGAAGGAAGTTTGTGAGAAGAGCGCAGAAACCGTTATTGTAATCGGAGAGGCGGCAAAGGCACCCGGAAATGCGGTGATCGCAACAGCGGATGCACTGGCTGCAGCGCTGGCACTGAACTGAGACATTGACGGATCCGGCGCAGAAATTACTGCTTTGCAGCGCAAATCCGGTGAGGAAATGCTTTCATCAGCGTTTCATTCAAAGAGGGACATAGCTTCGGCTATGTCCCTCTTTGCGTGGTAGAATAGTTAAAACTCTACGAAAGAAGGAAAAGCTATGTGGATTCTGTTTGCATTTTGTTCTGCACTATTTGCCGGTCTGACAGCGGTACTGGCGAAATGCGGTATTAGGAAAGCCGATTCAGATGCGGCGACAGCAATCCGTACCATTGTTGTATTGATCTTTTCCTGGCTTATGGTTGCAATCGTCGGCAGCTTTCCGACAATTGGCAGTCTTAATGCGAAGACATGGATCTTTCTGGTTCTTTCCGGCATCGCAACCGGAGCCTCGTGGCTGTGTTATTTTCGCGCGCTGCAGGTGGGCGATGTCAACAAGGTGGTTCCGATTGACAAATCCAGCACCATTCTGACCATCCTTTTGGCATTGATCTTTCTCGGAGAGCCGGTTTCCTGGCTGAAGGGCCTGGCGGTCCTTCTGATCGGAGCCGGCACCTTCCTGATGATCGAGAAAAAGGCTGCTGACAAGGATAAAAAGGAGAAGAAGAGCTGGCTCTTATATGCGGTCCTCTCGGCGGTATTTGCATCGCTGACATCAATCCTTGGTAAGATCGGCATCGACGGCGTGGAGTCCAATCTCGGAACCGCGATCCGAACCGGTGTGGTGCTGGTCATGGCGTGGCTGATTGTATTCATCAAAGGCAAGCAGCATACGCTGCGGCAAATTCCCGGAAAGGAGCTGGGCTTTATCTGCCTTTCCGGTCTTGCAACCGGCGCATCGTGGCTTTGCTATTACAAGGCGCTGCAGGACGGCCTTGCCAGCGTGGTGGTGCCCATTGATAAGCTGAGCATTCTAGTGTCGATCGGCTTTTCAGCGATTGTGTTCGGCGAGCGGCTTTCAAAAAAAGCGCTCCTGGGCCTGGTACTGATCGTCGGAGGGACGCTGCTGATGCTGGTATGAAATGCCCTGTTGCGGCCGGCGGTATCCGAAAGATATCTGAATATCAGCAAAATCCCCCGCATATACATATATGCGGGGGATTTTGCTGACTGAGGGGGAATTATGTGTTAATTCGCCTTATTTATTGGCATACTGCTTTATGGCGGCTTCAATCATCTGCTGTGAACAAGCAACGGTCTCCATGTCGGATGCGGCAAGATTCGGTAAAGGTTCGCGTACACCGCCGATATCCAGCCCCTGACGTCGGAGAATTTCCTTCATAACAGCATAAAGATTGCCACGGCAGCTGCACATTTTATAGATGATGCGACAGCATTCGTTCTGGATTTCCCGGGCAGAGGACATGTTTCCAGAATGATAATATTCAAAAATCTTCAGATAGAGCTCTGGCATGACAGCATAGGTTCCGCCGATACCGCCTGTTGCACCGATGGCAAGACCGGAGATCAGCTGTTCATCTGGGCCATTGAAAACTATAAGCTCGCGATCGGTTGCATCGAGCCACATCTGGATGTCCTGTGTCGGCATAGATGAGTTTTTTACGCCGATGACGCGGGGATTTTGTGCCATTGTCTTCAGAAGATCTGTGCTGAGTGCAACGCCAGCGAGTTGAGGAATATTGTAAATAATAAAATCAGTATTTGGCGCAGCAGCGGATATTGCATTCCAATAGTCAGCAATGGCATACGGCGGAAGATGGAAATAGATCGGAGGAATGGCTGCGATGGCGTCGACACCGAGCTGTTCGGCGTGCCGTGCAAGCTCACAGCTGTCTGCTGTGTTGTTGCATGCAACATGTGCGATGATGATTAGCTTTCCTCCAACAGCTTCCATGACGGCTTCCAGAATAGTCTTTCGCTCAGACACGCTCTGATAGATGCACTCGCCGGAGGAACCACCGACATAAAGACCAGTGACTCCTTTATGAAGCAGGTGCTCTGCCAACTTCTTTGTTCGATCGGGACTGACATTGCCGTCATCATCATAGCAGGCATAAAATGCCGGAAAGATACCCTGATATTTGTTTAAACGTGCGTTCATAGAAATCTCCTTTACTTCTCTAGAAATACGGCAGTTATTCCTTTATTTTGACCTTGAATACACTCTTGGTTACGGTGGCAGGTTCTTCAATTTGCATCTTGAGTTTGTGTGCATCGCCGGGTAAAACTACGAGAAAGGAACCCGGGGCCAACTTAAGAGATAGCTCCTCTGGACCATGCAATTCCCTGAAATCCTGATCCGGTCGAAATTCGTCAGTCTGCAGAGTGGAAATGTCCGAAACGGCAACCCGCTCAGATCCAGTCTGCATGATATGTATATCCGCATACACTTCATGAGCTTCGAAAAAAGATTCGCTGTCGGGGACGGTGCAATATGTGAAAATATTACCGTAGACATCATTGCCTTTTATGTCAGCATGTAGCGGCATCGTTTGCAAATTTTCACAAATGTAGTCAATCGCAATATCCAGATTGGGATGTAGACCATGGTATCGCTGTATATTGCTTAGTTTGTCATATATCATTCGGTTCCCCTCCTTACAGTAGATAGCTACGATAAATTAACGCTTGGAACGCTTTTAGTGTAGCAAATCTGACTGTTGGCACATACTTCATAAACACTCAAAGATATAACAAATCGATTACAAATAGATTGAACAGAGATATTCGTATAATAAAAAGCTTGTAAAGAGGTAGAATACTTAATAACGATGCTGTTGATGTTTCGTGCTTGGAATTTGTCAGGCAAGAAGCTGGTGTCATCAGATCAGCAAGAGGAAAAATCATGGATCCCATTTACAGCAACTATTCCCCGACTTTCTTATACGTGGATAAATATCGATTTCCAAAGGAATGGATCAATCAGGCAGGACAGATTCCGTATTGTATGCTCCGGTATATTTGTTCCGGCTCTGCCAAGTTTGTCATTGACGGTAAGATATATACCGTACATGCCGGCGATGTCTTTTATATTCCGCAGGGGTGTCAGTTATATTGCAACGCGTTGGAAGAAATTGTGTTCATCTCCGTCCGTTTTATTGGGTCCATACAGCTTCAGGATGATGATATGCTCAGGCGATTATGGAATATAGGACCGCAATATAGCTTTTCGGATTGGAAACAGATGGAGGAGTGGTTTGAACAAATCTATCAAAGCGCTATTTCCAGGGTGACATACAAACGATTGGAAATTCGTGGATATCTGAATCTGATTTGTGCAGCGTTGGCCAGACGTTCCGCAAATGAGGAAGAACAGGAGGAAACGGTCCGCACAGATCGTGAGATGATGGAATCCATGCGGGATATGAAGTATGTCAGAAAACGGGCATTAGCTTCTCACAACAAGACGGATCCACGAATCCAGGCTTTGGTGGATTACATAACTCTTCATCCGGAAAAAAACCTCACGAGAGAAGAAATGTGCGTGATGTGTGATGTCAGTGAAAGCACACTACGGCGTCTATTTAAGACATACATGGGGAAGAGTATTTATGAGTTTACAAAGGAAACCAAGGTGCTTTATGCAGCCCATCTGCTGATGACAACCACTATTCCGATATCAGAGATTGGTTATCGGCTGGGGTATGAATCTCCGAGCTATTTCACAAAAACATTTCGGGAGATGTTCGGTGTCAGTCCACAGGAATATCGGAAGAGTTCACGGGAAGCATAAATGCGTGAGAACTGAAGTTGAAATTAATGATTAAAAGGTGACGGATTTGTTATAGTGTTGAAACAATACTGCATTGCGCTCAGTGGGGATTCTTTATAACATTTATTCATGCAAAACGCATTGTTTTTTCGAAGAAACATCCAGAAATAAAGACAAATTTAACAAAACACCTAAGGAGGAGAGCAAATGAAATTGAAAAAGATAGTGGCGTTACCGCTTGCATTAACGATGGCCTTGTCTTTGGGCGCTTGCGGTTCTAGCGGAGATAATACTGCGGCGGAATCATCCGCGAGCGAAACATCGACTGCAGAAGCTGCTGTGGCGGACACCTCTGCGGAGGATTCGACAGAGGATTCTGAGAACTCACCTCTGGAAGGTGAGATTACCTTCTGGCACTGTTTCACACAGGGGGCGCGCATGGAGGCAATTGACGCAGCGGCGACAGCCTTCATGGAAGAGAATCCGGGAGTAAAGATTAATATCGAAACGATGTCCTGGGGGGATTTCAACACCAAGTGGAATGCTGGCCTGACAACCGGGGATCTGCCGGACATGAGTGTTGCGCAGAATACCGGCGAAGTTGCTGAAATGATTAATGCAGGAGTTCTTTCTGATATCAGCGGAGTTGTAGACGGCGTTGGACGCGATCGCTTCTCAGAGAACGCGCTTGCAGATATGACATCCGATGGTGTTACTTACGGCGTACCGTTCTATTCACATGCACAGGTTATGTGGTATCGGCAGGATCTTTTGGATGCAGCGGGACTTGATGTTCCTACCACATGGGATGAATTCTATGATGCAGCTGTGGCACTGACAAAAGATGGAGTTTACGGCGCTGCTGTTTCTTGCAGTCCTAATGATCTGCTTTGCACCCGTTACCTCAACTACTATGTACGTTCGGCTGGCGGAAGTCTCCTTAATGATGATCTAACGGCGAATCTGACCAGCGATATTGCACTGGAAGGCATTGAATTCTGGGTTAATGTTTACAAGAATTGCTCGCCTGCTGAGACCATTAACTACACGGTCAATGATCATGCGACACTTTTCTATCAGGGAACCACAGCGTTTGACTTTAATTCGGGCTTTATGATCTCAGGGGTAGCGGCGAACCGCGAGGATCTGCTGGACTACATTTCCTGTGCTCCGCTTCCGTCCTACAAGGAAGGCGATGCTTATTACAGCGCAGAAGCTACACACATTCCGCTGGTTATTTGGAATAACAGCGAACATCAGGATGTCTGCGAAGCCTTCATAGAATATCTGTATGAGGATGACAATTATATTAGCTTCCTTAGTGCAGTTCCTGTCGGTATGCTGCCTTCAATTACCGGTATTTCGGATCAAGCGGCTTATAAGGACAATGAGACTGTGCAGCGATTCTCAGACGAAGCCGCTGTTATTGAAAAGGCCGTAGAGGAAGGACGTGCCATTGGCTTTGAACATGGTCCGAGTGTTCAGGCTGGTCTGCTGACTAGTCAGGGCGTTGTGGAAGAGATGTTCCAGGATATTATTACGAATGGCACTGACATCAAATCAGCAGCGCAGGCGGCTGAGGATAAGTTAAATGAGATCTTCGAGACGATGGTTGGCTGAAAAAAGAACACAGATACAGTAGTTATCAATGGTTATGGGGAGGAGGAAACTCCTCCCCATTTATTCGGGCAACGTATGGAGGGACAGACACTATGAAGAATATGAATCGGTTGCCTGATCAGCAGAAACGATCCCATCGGAGGGATTTTACCAGGTGGATATTCGTTGCTCCTGCAATGGCAGTTGTCATCTGTCTGTTGATCTATCCGCTTCTTTCTACGGTTATGTACAGTTTTACAAACAAGACAATGATAAAAGATGCATTCAAGTTTGTGGGACTGAAGAACTACATCAGCATTTTGACGGATTCTGATTTTTACAGTGCATTTGGAAATACGCTGAAGTGGACTTTTGGAAGCGTGATCGGACAGGTGCTGGTGGGCTTTACTGGAGCAATTTGCCTGAATCAGATTAGTAACAAATTTGCGAAAAATGCTTTCCGCATTATGTGTATTATTCCATGGGCTTTTCCTGCAATTGCTACAGCTATGGTATGGAAATGGATATTGAATGGAATTTATGGTTTCCTGCCGTCTCTGTTGATGAATCTTGGCGTTACAGATCAGATGCTTCAGTTTTTTAGTGAGAAAAAGCTGGTAATGCCTACGCTTATGGGCATCAACATCTGGTTCGGTGCACCACTGATATTAGTTAATGTATATGCTGCATTGCAGACAATTCCGCAAGATCAATACGAAGCAGCACAGATAGATGGCGCAAGCAAATGGAAGTCCTTCTGTGCTATCACTGTCCCTCATATTCGAACTGTAGTGGGCCTATTGATTGTTCTGCGTACTGTGTGGGTATTCAATAACTTTGACATCATCTATATGATCACTGGCGGCGGTCCGGCAGGAGCAAGTGCCACGATGCCAATATTTATTTACGATACAGGATGGACCGGAAGAATGGTTGGTAAGGCTTCGGCAGCATCCATTATTCTTCTACTGTTCCTAATCATTCTGATTGTATTGTATTTCAAGGTTATCAATCGTTGGGAAGCGGAGGACAACTGATTATGAGAAAAATCAAGAAAATAAGTGCAGCCACCGTCTTCTCGTATGTTTTCCTGAGCATATTGTCTGTTGCCTGTGTGTTTCCGCTGCTGTGGCTACTGGTATCAGCGTTTAAATCCAGCAATGAGATGCTTGCGAATCCAACGGCATTCTGGCCGAGAAACTGGACATGGGAAAACTTTCACACGGTTTTATTCACACTTAAATTCACAGTAAATATCAAAAACAGTGTGATTATAGCACTGTCAACTACAGTCATTGCAACATTTATCTCTTGCTTGGCGGCATACGGAATCATACGGTTTTTCCCAAAATTGGGCAATGTTATGACCAGAATTTTGATCACGACATATATGTTCCCGTCGATTATGTTGGTAATTCCTTATTCGGTTGTGATGAAGACGCTCGGGTTAACCAATACAAGAGTCGGACTGGTTTTGGTTTACATGTCATTCAGTGTTCCATATGCAGTGTGGATGCTGGTGGGATTCTTCAAAACCGTTCCTATAGGCATTGAGGAGGCTGCCAAGATTGACGGCGCAAACCGTCTGCAGGTATTTGTGCAAATTGTGCTGCCACTGGTTCGCCCAGGCATCGTTTCCACAGCAATTTATGTATTTATCAATGCATGGAATGAATTTCTGTATGCATTGCTTCTGGTCAGCAGCTCTGACAAAACGACATTGTCTGTTGCGGTGAAAACGTTGGAGGGCGCAGACATTTTGAACTGGGGATCTATGATGGCGGCGTCTGCCATTGTTGTTTTACCTTCCATTTTCTTCTTTTGCTTGATCCAGAACAAGCTGGCTGGGGGATTGGCGGATGGAGCAGTTAAGTGAACTCAATTTAACGAAAGGATTTTCTATGAAAACAATTAATTATGCTGTTATAGGAGTTGGATATTTTGGCGCAGAACTTGGACGCATTATGAATGAGCAGGAGGGAGCCAAGGTTGTTGCGGTGTATGACCCAGAGAATGGGAAGGGGATAGCGGAAGAATTGGGGTGTGATGCGGAGACGGATTTGGATGCTATATGCTCACGCGAAGACGTTGATGCTGTACTGGTAGCTACACCGAATTATCTGCACAAGGAGCCGGTTTTGACCGCGGCACGGAATAAAAAGCATGTGTTCTGTGAGAAGCCAATTGCACTATCCTATGCAGATTGCGACGAAATGGTACGTGCCTGCAAAGAAAATGGTGTGATTTTCATGGCTGGGCATGTAATGAATTTCTTCCGTGCAGTACGACACACAAAACGCCTGATTGCAGAAGGAAAGATCGGTCGAGTTCTCTATTGCCATTCTGCCCGTAACGGGTGGGAGGAGCCGCAGCCTTCCATCAGTTGGAAGAAGATTCGTGCGAAATCCGGCGGACATCTCTATCACCATATTCATGAATTGGACTGCATTCAGTTTTTGATGGGACCTGCAACCGAAGTTACCATGACAGGCGGTAATGTTGCACACCAAGGTGAGCAGTTCGGGGACGAGGATGACATGTTGTTCCTTATGCTGGAATTCGGTAATGGAACTTATGCCATTGCAGAGTATGGTTCAGCGTTCCACTATCCGGAGCACTATGTTTTGATTCAAGGAACGAAGGGCTATATCAAAATAGACATGTGCAACGTTGGAATGACAGTTAAGACAGCGGATGGTGAGGAAGAGCATTATCTGGTCCATGAAACAAAGGAAGAAGACGATCAGAGAACACAGATTTATCACAGTACGGAAATGGATGGTGCGATTCAGTATGGACATCCTGGGAAAAAGCCGCCGCTGTGGCTGCATGGAATCATGAAAAATGAGATGAAGTTCTTCAATGGGGTAATGCATGGGGAACCTGTTTCAGAAGAGTTCCGCCCGTTAATGACTGGCGAGGCAGCGCGGGCAGCCATTGCGACAGCGGATGCTGCCACCTTGTCGTTGCGAGAGAATCGAAAGGTTAATATTGAAGAGGTTATCTGAAAGCGAGGGAAAATGAGATGAAACGGACAATTCGTGATGTTGCCCGTTTGATGCTGTTTGCATTATTGCTGGTTACTTGTAGCAGATGCATTCATGCAGAGGCGGCAACGGGAGATGTATCTCTGACAAGAGAGGGAATTTCGATTACGTCCGGAACAGTAACGGACCTATCATCCGATGCAGATGCCGAAGGCATTTTTGACATGACAGAGGGGACAATTATTCTAAAATATACGTCCACTGTCTCCAACAGCTATCAGTCGCTGTTCAGCGTTTCGAACAGTACGTCTGGGAATCGCAACCGCCATTTTCATGTATATATCACACCGGATGGAGTGCTTGGATTTGAACTGCGGAATAACGACAGCAATTTTAAATACACTGGAAGCCGTGTATCTGCTGTTCGTACGTCCTATCTGGGTGAACCGGCAGTGAACACAATTGCCTTCCGTGCAGATTCAGCAAGCAAGACATATACGTTGTTTGCAAACGGCCGCAAAATTACGACGGTGTCTGTAAGCAACTACAAATTCTTTTCTGATATTACAGGAGCGAATACGATCAGCATAGGCGGTACCATTCGCGAGGGAGCTGTAGGATATCCGTTTGGGGGAACAATCGATTCCCTTCAGGTTTCAGATATCGTCTATTCTGATGATTATCTAAAGGAAGCAACCGATGACACTGCCAGCAGCACATATATTTTCAGCAGTGAGGATGGATTGAACTGCAATTATTACAGAATTCCCTCGCTTTTAACTCTTAAGAGTGGAAAAGTGGTTGCTGCTGCAGATGCACGCTTTGGAGGCACGCATGATTCGAAGAGTAATATCGATACTGCGTTTGCCTACAGTACAGATAATGGGGCGACATGGTCGGATCCAATATTTGCTTTCCATTTTGACGATTATGCAGACCAGCAGGTTGAGTGGCCTACTACTTCGGGCTTGCGTGATTTACAGATTCAAGGAAGTGCATCGTTCATAGACCCGGTGATGATACAGGATAGTGCCAGCGGAAGGCTATTCCTCTTTGTAGATGTTATGCCGGCGGGTATTGGATCCTCAAATGCTGCGATAGGGAATGGATATAAAACCATAGACGGTAAACAGTATCTGAAGTTGCGATGGCATTCAGATGGGTCCAGTGAATACAATTATTCGTTGCGAGACGGCACTATCTACGATGATACGACGAACACACCGACTGATTATACGGTGAATGCAGATTACGAGGTTTTGAAAGACGGAACACCTCTTACGGTGAAGCAATATAGCGTCAGCATTAGTGGGAGCTCGCTTCTTGAGACAAAGACAGATAAAGATGTAGCAATGAATGTATTTTATGCGGACTCACTTTTTAAAGTGTTCCCGACATCCTATCTGGGAATGGTTTATAGCGACGACGAGGGTCTTACCTGGTCTTCAATTCAGCTGCTCAACACATTGAAGAGCGACTCCGAGAAGCTGTTGATTACTGGCCCGGGGGTCGGCATTGAAATTCAGAACGGAGACTATGCAGGGCGTCTGGTTGTTCCTGTGTACAGTACAACACTTGCTAGCTTTGGCGTCATCTACAGTGATAATCAGGGCGCGGACTGGACTTATGCACCGGCAGATTCATCCAGCACCGGCTCTACAGCTGAGGCTCAGATTGTGGAAATGCCGGACGGAAGCCTGAAGGTTTTCCTTCGTACGAGTAGCGGCTATGTGGCCGAACGTACGAGTGTCGATGGTGGAATTACATGGACCTCAGAAGAGACGGTTAGCGAAATTGCAACAACATCCTATGGAACACAGCTATCGGTTATCAATTATTCCGAACTCATTGACGGAAAACCGGCAATTATTTTGTCATCGCCCAATTCTACAAGCGGAAGAAATACAGGAAAAATACGCATTGGACTGATCACAGATATCGGAGCTTCTGGAGCGGGACGGTATGATATCGATTGGACTTATTGCTTTACGCTGGATGGAACAGTTGGCTATTCCTATTCTTGCCTGAGCGAACTGCCGAATGGGGAAATAGGAGTGTTGTATGAAAAATACGACTCCTGGTCCAGAAATCAACTGCATCTAATCGATGTTCTGCCATTTGAGAGTTATTCCATTTCAGAACTGAAGGGATGATTTTCGGTGAGGAGCTACGAATAGCAAGCTGCAAACTCTGACTGTTTTGGGCGTCGGAATTTAAGCTCCGACGCCTTTAAGAAGAGTTCAAAAAGAGCTACTGAAATCAAAAAAGGAAAGCTCTCTGCTGCGGCGGCAGAACGGAGGTAAGATCATGCGCATTATTAGAGCAAAAGATTATGCAGAAGTGTCATCAAAAACGGCAAATCTGCTGCTGGCCCAGGTGAATCTGAAGCCGAGGTCGGTGCTGGGGCTAGCCACAGGCGGATCGCCGGTAGGAGCCTATCAGAAAATCGTGGAAGCGTATCAGAACGGTGACGTGGATTTTTCAGAAGTCACCACCATCAATCTGGATGAGTATCGGGGGATCAGCAGAGAGCATCCGCAAAGCTACTGGAGCTTCATGCAGGAGCACCTGATGAAGCATGTGAATCTGCGAAAGGACCATATATTTATCCCCGATGGGGAGAATATGGATGCGGAAGCGGTATGCGGTGCATATGATTCCGTGATTGAAAAATCCGGCGGAATTGATCTGCAGCTTTTGGGAATTGGACTGGACGGACACATAGGTTTCAATGAACCGGCAGATCATTTTGAAAAAAATACACACTGCGTGGAGCTGACCGAGAGTACGATTGAAGCGAATCAGCGCTTTTTTGACAGCAAGGATCAGGTACCGAGGCAGGCATACACAATGGGAATTCTTCCGATTATGCAGGCCCGGAAGGTGGTATTGATCGCAAACGGAGAAAACAAGGCGGACATTCTGCAGCGTGCCTTCTTCGGACCGGTTACGCCGCAGGTTCCGGCTTCTATTCTGCAGCTTCACCCGGATGTCACATTGATTGCAGATGAAGCTGCCCTTTCGGCGCTGTAAGGTGACTATTTAGCGCCAGGTGCTGAACAGTTACCAATTTATTGTGTGAAAGCAGGCAGGGACATGGTTATTAAAAATGCATGGACATATACCGGAGATCACAGGTTTCAGAAATTGAACATCCGGATACAGGGAACACGAATTCAGCAGATTCAGCAGGAGGATATCATCGCCGAAGAGGGCGAAGCCTGCATGGATGCGGCCGGCCTGTATGCAATTCCGGGACTGGTGGACATTCATTTTCACGGGGCGGTTGGACACGATTTTTGCCAGGCCACCACGCAGGAGCTGCAGGAAATTGCAGAATACGAATTAAAAAACGGGATTCTCGCCATTTGTCCGGCAACGATGTCCTACAACGAAGAAATTCTAAGTGACGTGATGCGCAAAGCTGCAGCCTATCACGCAGAAGCGGGAGCGGACCTTGTCGGCATCAACATGGAGGGACCGTTCATCAGTCCGAAAAAGGCAGGGGCGCAGAACCCGGAGTACATCATGCCGGCGGATGAGGGAATGTTCCGGCGGCTGCAGGCAGAAAGCGGCGGCCTTATCAAGCTGGTGGACCTGGCGCCGGAAGAGCCTGGCGCGATGGAATTCATCGAGCACTGTGCCGGCGATGTGAGAATATCCATTGCCCATACGGTGTGCAGCTATGCCGTGGCAAAGGAGGCGTTTAACAAGGGCGCAAGCCATATGACGCATCTGCACAATGCCATGCCTGAGATGGGACACAGGGAACCGGGGCCGATTCCGGCGGCTGTGGAGGCTGGAGCGGAGGCCGAGCTGATCGCGGATGGAATTCATGTGCATCCTTCCATGATCCATGCCACCTTCCGTATGTTCGGAGCAGAGAAGATGATTCTGATTTCGGACAGCATGGAAGCCACCGGCCTGGCGGATGGTGATTATCATCTCGGAGGACAGGCAGTAACCGTAAAGGGGAATAAGGCGGTTCTGACGAGCGCTCCGGATACCATTGCCGGCAGCGTGACCAATCTGTACGACTGCATGAAGGTTTGCGTGCAGAAGGCGGGAGTGCCCCTGGAAGATGCAGTCCGGGCTGCCACAGAGAATCCGGCAAGATCCATTGGAATTGGTGAGGATTACGGAAGAATTGCAAAGGGCTGCTACGGAAATATCCTGCTGATGAATTCGGAGCTGGGACTGGAGCATATCATTCAAAAGGGAGCAATTGTTTAGGAAAGCTGGTTTCATAGGTATGGACAGAGAAGAGATATTTCAGCAAATCAAAGGCGGTCTTATTGTATCGTGTCAGGCATTGGAGCATGAGCCGCTCTATACAAAGGAGGGCGGCATTATGCCGCTCATGGCGAAAGCGGCCGCTATGTCAGGCGCAGTTGGAATCCGCGCCAATACGGTACGGGATATTCTTCAGATCAAAGAGGCAGTGGACCTTCCGGTCATAGGAATCATTAAGAAAAGCTACGAAGGAACACCGATGTACATCACGGTTACAATGAAGGAAGTGGATGAGCTGGTCGCTTGCGGAACAGATATTGTGGCCGTGCAGGGAACCGGAGCTCTTCGCCCGGACGGAAGCACGGCGGCAGAATTCATTGCAGCCATTCGTGCCAAATATCCGAATCAGCTGATCATGGCTGACTGTGCAAGAGTGGAAGAAGGAATCCTGTGCGCAGAGGCCGGAGCGGATTTTGTCGGTACCACCATGCGCGGATATACACCGGAAACGAAAGGGTGCGATGAAATTGACTATGGCTTTATCAGCGATCTGGTGCAAAGGTGTCCGGCAAAAATAATAGCAGAGGGCCATATTCATTATCCGGAACAGGCTAAAAGGGCGCTTGAAGCGGGTGCCTTCGCGCTGGTGGTCGGCGGTGCCATCACAAGACCTGCCGAGATTACAGCACGGTTTGTGTCTGCGATACAAAGCGGTGAACGATACACTTAACGAGATATTAAGAGGAGAGCACGTGAGAATTATTGCAGTGGATATCGGCGGAACAGCTATAAAAGCCGGCATTTGGGATGGGACGCAGATCCTGGAATGTAAGGAATGGGAAACCAATGCATCCTCTGGCGGGGCTGCGCTTATGGACCGGGTGAAGTCACTGCTTCAAACCTATTCATCGGCGGACGGGATCGGAATCAGTACAGCCGGGGAGGTGAATGCAGAAAACGGGAGCATTCTGTATGCGAACAGCAACATACCCGGATATACCGGAATGCCGGTAAAGCGAATGCTGGAGGATGAATTTCACGTGCCGGTTTCGGTTGAAAATGATGTCAACGCTGCGGCAATTGGTGAGCTGCACTGCGGGGCGGGTCGAGGCCATCAGGACTTTCTGTGTGTGACATACGGCACCGGAGTCGGTGGGTGCATTGTGATGAACGGGCAGGTTGTTCGCGGTGCAACGCACTGCGCCGGGGGCTTTGGAGGGATGATCATTCATCCGGAACGACGGGACGGGAGTGCGAGTCTGCAGGGATGCTATGAACGCTGCGCGTCGACGACGGCTCTGGTGGAGAAGGTAAAGAGTGTGGATCCCTCGTTGGGTGACGGCAGGAAAATTTTTACAGCAATGGAGCGGAAAGAGATACGCTGGCTGATTGATGAGTGGATCGATGATATCTGCACCGGACTGATCAATCTGATATACATATTCAATCCGCCGCTGGTGATCCTCGGCGGCGGTGTAATGGCGCAGGAGTATGTGTGGCAGGAAATCAATGGGAAAGTGCGGCGGCAGCTGCCGCCGCTATTGAAGGATACGGCAATCGTGCCTGCCGGACTTGGCAACAAAGCGGGCATGCTGGGAGCTGCACACCTATGCGCAGAGGCATTTGCCGCGGATTGATGCCTGAACAGTTTTACGCTGAAAACAACTGTTGCCGTACAGTTTCAATCTGAGTCTATCCGCAGAGAATAGGAATGAGGTATAATAGGCCTAAGCTTTTCCATATGAAGCTTTGACCGATACCGCTCACGAAAGGATCTGCGGAAAGGAGACAGTATTATGAAAAAACAGGTTGTAATTGTACTGCTGACAGCGATGATGGCGACCATGCTGGCGGGCTGTGGGAGCTCGGAAAGTGCAGCGCCGGCTGCAGGCACAGAGGAGACAACGGAGCAGGCAGAAGCTGCTGATACCGATGCAGCCGAGGAGGCACAGGATACGGAGGAGGCTGCGACAGAGCCTTCTGAGGCAGAGGAATTTGACGAGGGATTTATGCCGTCTGACTTCATACAGGAGCAGGCCGGCGTGGATACGTTTGATTCCTATGAAGATGTTCTCGGCTATCTAAGCGGCGAGAATCAGGGATTCGCTTACATTTCGCTGGATGGATCGACGCCGTATGTTCTGGCGGTTACCGATACACTGTATGCGCTGGATGATACAACGATGGCCGCCTCGAGCGTAAGCCTGTATGCGTATAACGCCGATGGAAAGCTTGTGAACGTTGGAAATGCGTATTCTGCAGGAGGAGAAGAGGATCCGATTCGCTGCGAGGACGGCGTTCTGTATGTGTGCAGCGCAGATGAATACGGTGAGATGAAGATCAGCCAGGATACAAACGGCCTCTTCTACACCAGGGAGATCAGCCGCTACAGCGAAACCGATGGAACGGTCTCCTTCAGCGGTTTTGTCCGTGAGGACGATGACATTAATTCCTCTTCCGAGGATATCGGAATTTCGACGGACGAGGAGTTTGAAGCGCTGCTGACTTCCGGAAGGGAGAAGGCACCGATCCGTTTCTGGGGAGCGGAGTATGCATCGTATGACGATGTGATCGCACAGCTGCCGGCCGCTTATGGCTATGCATATCTGACAATTGACGGCTATGACGGCGATGTTCTGGCTGTGACAGATTTCACGTATCAGTGGGACAATGGGGAGAACGCATCCCTGACAGCCTATTTGTACGTACAAAACGGTGACACGGTCCAGTATCTTGGCAATGTTATGACCGGCGGAACCGGCTACCCGATTCGCTGCGCGAACGGAATCCTCTACAACTGCAACATGGTTCAGTACGGTGAAATGAAGGTGGAACAGAAGTCGGATGGTAAATACGGTCTGACCTATACCAACCGCGGCACCATCACGAACAATGCAGACGGCACCGTTGAGATTGAGACGGAAGGAAAGCTCGCCGGCGCAGAGGAAGATGAAATTCGCGACAAGATTGCAGCGATGGATGGCGTGGAAGTGGTCGATTTCACAGTGGTGAAGTGATCTGCAAATGGGCTCTGAATAGTGACAAGGTAGAGCGGCCCCGGGACATCAGGTGTGTCCCGGGGCCGCTTTTCAAAGGCAGAGAGTGTGCAGCTGTGTTCTACGCGGAGAACGGAGGTTCCCGTGGAAACGCTGACGAAAGTGCTTGTATGGCTGGCGGTATTCAGATCCGCCGCAGCGTCGCGCGGATAGCCCAGCCGATGAGATGATAGAACGCACGGATCCTGCCGCAGTCGCCGATCTGCCGGAGCAGCGTCCACATGCGCCGGATTGCGGAGAATTTGTTGGAGGAAAGCGATTTCTGGGGACGGCGGTAAATGGTCAGGACCTCATCGAGACCGCAGGCGATAATACCGGTCTTTAAAAGACTCCACCATAGTGCAGTGTCCTCAGAGCCGATGTCCGGCATGCGAATCAGCTCCTTTGGAATTTTCTGTGTATCCAGCAGGACCGTGGAGGTAAAGATTACCGTTCGGCTGAGGGCTTTGGAAAAGGTAAGCGTGGGAGGGACGCGGACGAATTTGCCGGTTCCCTGCGCATGTTCATCGCCAAACTCATAGGAGGTGAAGGAAAAGCCGCTGTCACATGTTTCCATAAACTGAAGCTGTCTTTCCAGCTTTTCCGGAAGCCATACATCATCGGCATCCAGAAAGGCGATGTATCGGCCTCTGGCACAGGAAACGCCGTGATTGCGGCTCCCTGCAGCCCCTATATTCCTCTCATTCTGAACGATATGGATCTGCGCACCAAAGGGTGAGGCATCCCTACAGGCGGCAGCGACAGACCGTGTATCATCACCGCCGCAGTCATCCACCAGCAGGAGCTCCCAGTTGGCCCAGGTCTGTTGTTCTACACAGCGAATAGTATTCGCAATGTAGGGCGCGGCGTGGTACATTGGTACAATGATAGAGACAAGGCTCTTTGATTCATCGGAAGGTGCCATAGGAATCCTTTCTGCGGTGGATATATACGTTAGGGCCGTTGTATTAGGAGAACATATGAATATTACAGTATATCTTGGATCGATGGAAGGAAACCTTCCGGAATTTGCAGAGGCGATTTGTGCGCTTGGAACCTGGATTGGTGAGAGCGGCAATAACCTGGTATATGGCGGCTCCAAAAGCGGCCTCATGGGAATGATTGCAGACAGCGTTCTTGCAGCAGGCGGGAAGGTGTACGGTGTGGAGCCGGAATTCTTCATGGAGGCGGAATTTCAGCATGAAGGGCTGACAGAGCTTACGGTGACAAAGGATATGGCAGAGAGGAAAAAGCTCCTGATCGAAAAGGGCGATGCCTATATTGCCTTTCCGGGCGGCACGGGGACTCTGGAGGAAATATCAGAGGTTATGTCTATGGTTTCTCTCAAGCACATCGAGAAGCCTTGCATTCTCTATAACCTGAATGGATATTACGATGACCTGAAGCGTCTCCTGGAGCACATGGTGGAAACCGGTCTTTCCAGCCCGGAGCGGCTGGAGGGAATAAGCTTTGCCGGAAATCTGCAGGAAATTCAGAAAATCATTGCTGCGGCAAATGTCTGATAAAAGGCATTGACAGGAAAATCACCAGCGACAGAAGCTGTCGCTGGTGATTTTTGACTCGCACCCTCAGAAAAAGTTCTGCGATATTAAGCCGGTTATTTTGCAAACGATGTACCGGTACATCGATTTACACCAGTCCCATAACATCATCTACAGGGAGCGCTACGATGACGCCGTGGGCGGGCGTGTTCAACCCGCATTTTTCGGCGATGGCCTGCATAACGGGGGTCTTCTTTTCGGACGGAACAACGATCAGAACGCTGTCCTGCTCCTCCTGCCCGTCAAACCCCAGCTCCTGCAGAGCACTTTCCTGTGCAATCCGGCGGCCGTGAAGAACTGTACCGCCGCGTGCTCCGACCTCTCTGGCTGCATCCACTACGGCATCACTGTAGCCGGTGTGAACATTAATCAGGAGCAGTGAATAGGCTGGGACGGAGCTGTTATGACTCTGTGACATAGTGGAATCCTCCTCGGAATAGTCTGCATTGTCGTTGTCAGAAGCTGAGGCCTTGGTGTCTGCCTGCAGGAGATGAACCAGCGCACCCTGTGCCGCATTGAGCGGAAGCGTCACAGCAATGCCGGTGCCTCTCCGATGATAGGAAAGGGATCCGTTAATGGCACGGAAGGTGTCGCGTACCTGTGACTTGCGGACGTAGCCGAGAGTCAGGATGCGTGTTGTACCGCCAAGACCCAGAATATCAAGAAACTCAGAGGGAGCGGTTCCCTTGGCGCGCAGCTCACATAAAAGAGGAATGTGCTGCTGCCGGAACGTTTCCTCCACCTGCCGCCGATCCTCCTCATTATTGATGGAGAGGAGAATACGAAGCCCGTCCGAGGGAGCGCGATGGGTGGGTAGGGAAATGGATTCTTTTTTCATACATAAACTCCGTTCTGTCTTGCTGCATCAGCCGAGCATTTCACGTCTGATCCATGAGATTTTGTCTGGCACAGAATAGTTACAGCTCCACAATGGTGTCATCATAGCCTGCAGAGGCTGCGGCATGCCGGCTGGATTTGTATTGATAAATCATTCCCATGAGCTGTACTGCAATGAGCGGAGCGAGGGCAACCAGCGCTACCACGCCGAAAGCATCAGTAACGATATTGCCGCCGACAGCACTGCAGGCCCCCATGGCAAGCGGCAGCAGGAAGGTGGATGTCATCGGTCCGCTTGCAACGCCGCCGGAGTCAAAGGCAATGCCGACGAATACCGTGGGAACAAAGCGGGCCATAATCAGCGCGGCAGCATAACCGGGAATTAAAATCCAGTAGATGCTCAGACCGGTGAGAACGCGAACCATGGAAAGTGCCACAGCGCAGGCAACACCGGCCTGGAGTGTACGGTTCATGGCGTTGCGGGAGATCATGCCGCCGGTAATATTTTCAACCTGTTCATTCAGAACCTGCACGGCCGGCTCTGCCTTTACGATGTAGTAGCCGATGATCATGCCGATGGGAATGAGAAGCCAGGAAAAGCTGCTGCCGGCCAGTCCGCTGCCTAGAAGATTTCCAACCGGGGCAAAGCCAATGTTGACGCCGGTCAGAAACAGAATGAGTCCAACCATGGTGTAGCCAAAGCCGATCATCATACGAAGAATCTGACGGCCCGTATAGTGCCTTGTCAGAAGCTGGAACAAAACAAATACACCGACAATGGGCAGTGTGCTCTGCAGCACTTCCAGGATGTATTCCGGAAAAGCCTGCAGAAACTGAACGGCTACGTCCTGCGTGGTGAGAACCGAAGCAATTTCAACAGTGGCATAGGCGGCCTCGGAAGGGTGATAAAAAATACCCAGCAGCATCACCATGAGAATGGGACCGATGCTGCAAAGAGCGATAAGGCCGAAGCTGTCATCGGCACTGCCGGAGCGGCCGCGAATGGAGGAAAAGCCGATGCCGAGTGCCATGATGAATGGGACGGTCATGGGACCGGTCGTAACACCGCCGGCGTCAAAGGCTACCGACAGGAATTCATTGGGGACGAACAGGGACAGCGCGAAAAGAAGCACGTAGAACACCGGCAGCATTTTCGCCAGAGGAATTTTCAGGAGAATGCGCAGCACTGCGATTGCCGTGAAGACGCCAACGCCGGCGGCAACGGTCCAGATCAGGACATTGTTGGGGATGGAAGCCACCTGATTGGCCAGCACCTGGAGATCAGGCTCAGCGATGGTGATCAGCGCACCCGTGGCAAAGCAGACAAGAAGACAAAAGAGGCGGCTTTTACTCCGAACAATGCGGCCTCCGATTCCCTGTCCGAGTGGTGTCATGGAAATCTCGGCGCCGAGCTGGAAGAATCCCATGCCGATAATAAGCAGTACAGCTCCGGTCAGGAAGAGCGCAATGGTGCCCACCTCCATGGGAACCAGAATGATGCTTAGAAGCAGTACAATGAGTGTGATCGGAAGAACACTGGATAGGGATTCTTTTGTTTTTTCTTTGAGCTTTTCATTCATAGGCACATCACTTCTTGAGAATTGGATCGTTTATGGGGAACAAAGACATCTTGATAATAATTGCCTTTATTTGGAGAACAGGTTTATCGTAACATAAAAAGAAAACAGAAAACGGGGCCGCTAAGAAATCTTAACGAAACGAGCTCTTAATTTTTTATAAACCAAGGCAGTAATGCCGGCCGGTCACATCGGGAGAGACAGACAATACTATGAAGAAATATTGGAATTACTTTTTTCTGGATAATGAAAAGGACATGATTGTCAATTTGTTCCGGGACGGTGAAAGGCTGTTCTATGAGCTGGAGACGCCCAATCATCATTCCGGGAATCTGATCCGCAACTTTGCCAAGATTTGCCGTCTTCCGCTCTCAGTAAATCGGGAGGGGCTGTTTGTTATCCGGGGAGAGATTCCGTGTTATATCAGCGGAGAAAATGAAGAGGTCTATATCCTACGCTTTGCGGATATAAAAATGGCCAATATTATGCCGGACGGGAGAATTGAACGGAAGGCGCTCGTCCCGGCCATTGCCAAAACGCTAATGAGCCAGACCAAGGATTATCAGCTGCCGGCCGACAAAACCATCTTTAAAACATACATTCAAAGGGAGCTGAAATTTCAAAGTGATCTCCACACACATATGAACGGGAACCTGTCGCCGGATACGCTGATCGCACTGGGGATAGTGCATCAGATTCGTTATCCGATGCGATATATTCGTAAGCTCCATCTGACCCTGTCGGATCAGCAGGAGGAAAAGCTCCGCCTGGCCAGTGAACGGACAAGGGAAACGATCTGCAGGCAGCAGGAGGGCGAAGACCGGCTGCCGCAAAAGCTGCTGGAGCGACGGATTGAGGATAATACGTTTTTAAATTTTGCGGATCTGATTCTGAACAATCCGGAGCATGCGGAGAAGAATATTGTAAAGATACGCGCGTCCCTGGTGGTGCTCAAGGATGGTCAGGCGGTATTTACGGATCTGGAAAAGGTGTATGTGTATCGCTATGTATTTGCAAAGGGGGTGCCGTATACCGAACCGGATGGAAAGGGCGGACGGATCCCGCTGCAGGGCATAGAGCAGATTCCGGATAAGGATGTGCGGGAGACCGTCTGGCAGATGCTGAAGGACCACGAGAATCCAGGCTACGAGAAGAACACTCTTTTTCAGGATAAGCTTTTGTGGATCGGCAGGCTTTACCAGCGTCAGGGAATCCGTTACGTGGAGATCAGCGACACGACCCTTGTAAAAAAATACGAATCCATTACCATGCTGCGGCAGGTCCATGACATTCTGCCGAAGGTGCTGAAGGAGACCGGTGTTATGATCCGGTTCCTGGCTGCGATGCGCAGGATTCCGCTGACCGTTGTGAAGGGGCAGAGTACGCCGGAGAATTATCTGGCTCAAAATCTGGCGGTGCTGCACGCGGTAGCAGAGGATCCGTATGTGGCCGGCTGTGATTTTGTCGGAGAAGAGATCAATGACATTCGGGAGCTGGCGCCGGTATTCAGGGAGGTTGTTAAAATTGCAGGGCAGAACCCGGGCTTTGTCATCCGTGTACATGCGGGTGAGAACAGCAGCCTGCGCGGTAATGTGGAGCAGAGCATTCAGTGTGTAAGGGAGGCACTGGCGCCGGGACAGTCGATGCCTCAGATGCGAATCGGACATGGGCTGTATACCTGCAGCTTAAGCTCTGCCGAGGGAGAGGCGCTGTTAAAGACCATTCGGGACAATCACGTGGTACTGGAGTTTCAGCTGACATCGAATGTACGTCTCAACAATCTGGTTAGCTTAGAGGCACATCCTCTGCACCAGTATCTGCGGGCGGGGATTCACTGCGTGCAGGGAACGGACGGCGGAGCACTGTACGGAACAACACCGATGCACGAGCAAAAATCGCTCGAGAAGCTGCTGGATCTAACTTATGAAGAGCAGCAGTTTATGAAAGAATCGGAACGGGTCATCATTGAGGCAAGTACGGAGAACTTTGGTCAGAAAACGCTGGATTTTCGTTCCAGAGTAGGAGAAAGAGATTTTTCGGAAGTTCTTCTTGAAGAAATGGAGCTTGCAAACGAGCGCATCGGACATGAAATGGCACTTGCCAAGGCACCGGAAGCGGATACGGCCATAGAACTGGAGGATCAGATTGAAGAGCTTCCGGAGGATCGTGTACCGGTGATCATTGCAGGGGGGAGCTTTAATACACAGGGGCGTGTCACCCGAATGACCAGGAATGGGCAGCACTGTCTTCGGCAGCTGGTGGATGCACTGGATCCGCAAAAAGTGGTTTTCGTGCTGGGACATACTCTGCAGGGATATGAACGGTATCTGCTGGAGTACAACGAGCAGCGAAGTGCGCAGGGAAAGAAACCCTTTGAGGTGTACTGCTTTGCACCGGCACGCCTTGGTCAGGTGCAGCTGCGACATCTGGAAAAGGCAGGGGTCCGCGTCCGCGTATCCCCTCTGGGGGAGAGCATGGGACTTTACAAGAGCTTTCACTATGAGATTTTCAAGAGAAGATTTTCCATAGTGGCGGCGTTTGACGGAAATGCGGCTGCAGAGAATCTGATTCAGGAGGCCAAAAACGGAAGAGGCACGGCAGGAATTCTTGTATGGGAGAATGCGGAATCTCTGCGGGAAAAGGCAGTCTCACTGGGCGGATATGTTGACTTTTTCGGTGACGATCTGGCGGAAAAGGTGCAGGAGCTTCTGGCACATCCGCCCAGACATTCGTATCGCCGCTGGGAGGCAGAGCAGTCTTGAGGAAAATTGTGATATGATGGTATCTGTTCAGCACCTGCCACATTTCAACGTGAATTGACTGCTTGCAGGCAAATTCACGATTGAAATTGGCAGGCGGCCAAGGCGCGAAGCGCCTCTGGCCAGCCACATCGAGGTTTTCCGAAGGAAAATCGAGATGGGTGCTGAATAGTTACATTCTTATTGAAGAAATCAGGCCGACTGCATGAAAAAACATTCTGATTCGCCTCTTCGGCCTCTTCTGACCAAATGGGGAGAAGAGCTGTCACAACACCAGGACCTCATACCGCTTTCTGAATATCCAAGACCGTCACTGGTACGGCAGGAGTGGCAGTGTCTGAACGGATACTGGGAATATGCAATCCGGAGAGGAAACGAGATGTGGCCGGAGAAGGGACCCGATGGGAAGATCCGTGTCCCGTTTTCTCCGGAGTGTCTTTTGTCCGGCGTTGGAAGACAGCTTCAGCCGGGGGAGGTCCTGTGGTATCGGAGGACGTTTTCCTGGAAAACCTCCGAAGATAAGCCGCAGGTGCTCCTTCACATCGGGGCGGCAGATCAGGAGGCCAGAATCTGGATCAACGGGCAATTTGCAGGCGGACATATAGGAGGCTACCTGCCGTTTACGCTGGAGATCGCTGATCTTTTGCAGGAAGGTGTCAATGAGCTTTTGATTGCTGTGCGGGATGACTCGGATGTTTCCTGGCATGCCAGGGGCAAGCAGAAGCTAAAACGCGGCGGGATGTTCTACACGGCAACCAGCGGAATCTGGCAGAGCGTTTGGCTGGAGCAGGTACCTGCAGCCTATATACGCTCCATTGAAACGAGAAATATGGACGCACCCGCTCAGAACAGCAGGGAATCATCTGCCAGGCAAGGACGGGAATGTGGTGCACGAATACAGATTCGTGTCAATGCTGCCCATGCGGGAAAGGAGCAGAAGGTTCGCCTGCAGCTTCGGGAGGCGGCCTTGCAGAAGAACGAGTATCTGCGGGAGCCGAAGGACATCCTGCAGCTTCGAAAACCGATACTCTATGAAACAGAGATTCCGACGGACACCTGGTGTATCATTACTGTGCCGGGAAGCCCTGCCCTTTGGTCCCAGGAGACGCCATGGCTCTACGGAATAACGGTGCGCATGGGACTGGATGAGACAGACTCCTATTTTGCGGTGCGATATTTTGGCTCTGTGCCGCTGGAGACTGCGGAGGGCCAAGATAACGGGGAAGGCTCCAGGGACGAGCGGCGTTCGGGAGAGAATCACGCGACCGGGGACGGTCCTTGCGGTCTGGGCTTAAACGGGCAGCTGCAGCACCAGCGCGGCGTGCTGGATCAGGGCTATTGGTCGGACGGAATGTACACGGCGCCGTCGGATGAGGCACTGATTTACGATATAGTCAGCATGAAGCAGCTGGGATTCAACATGCTTCGCAAGCACATTAAGATTGAACCGGAGCGTTGGTATTATCACTGCGATCGCCTGGGGATGGCGGTCTGGCAGGACATGGTATGCGGCGGGGCGAAATTTCGCGCATGGCTTGTCACGTATGGGGCAACGCTGCTGCAGCAACTGAGGCTTCGAATCCGGGATACGCATACGGCTCTTCTGGGACGGTCAGAGGAAGAGGGAAGATGGGAATTTGAACGGGAGATGGTGGAGACCGCGGAGCTTCTTCACTCCCATCCGTGCCTTTGCACCTGGGTTATCTTCAATGAAGGCTGGGGACAGTTTGAGACAAGGCGTTTGACCGAACGCCTGCGGGAGACGGATCCGGAGCATTTGATTGATGCAGCCAGCGGTTGGTTTGATCAGGGGTGCGGTGATTTTCAGAGCATACATCATTATTATCTGCGCCTGGTGTTTAACAAAAAGGATACAAGAATTCGCGCGCTCTCGGAATTTGGAGGGCTTCCCTTCGGAATAAAGGGACATATGGCGTGTGCAAGGATGTATGGCTACGGCAGGGTCAAGGATCTTGCAGAGCTCAACCGGCGCTTTTGGAGAATGCTCCGGGAAGCGGACGGGCTTTTGAAGGATGGATTTTGCGCCTGGGTTTACACGCAGGTGTCTGATGTGGAGGAAGAGATCAACGGCATTCTGACATTTGACCGCCGTGTGCAGAAAATTCAAGGGGACCCATCGATTTCTCCTCACAGGCTGCAGACAGACTGCGGCCGGGAAAGGAACCATGAAATTTCATGTGATTGTTAATCCGGGCGGCGCTTCCGGAAGAACAGGGAAACTCTGGCACCGTGCAGAGAAGGTATTTGCTGCGAGCGGAAGGCCTTATGAGGTACACTATTCTACGCGGGAGAGAGGAATTGCCGCTATATGCCGCGCACTGGAGCAGACCGCCTGTGATCAGAATGGGAAAACGGAGCCCTGCTGCATTGTTACGGTGGGAGGCGATGGCTCTGTCAATGAGGCGGTGAACGGACTGCAGCATCCGGGACGCATTTTGTTTGCCCACATCCCGGCGGGATCCGGTAATGATCTGGTGCGGGATATGGAGCTTCCGGGCAGAATTGAAGACATTGCGGCGAGGATATTGGAGGGGAAGGTGCGGCGCACCTGCGACATCGGAGAGCTCCGATATGCGGATACCGGAGAGATTCGCAGGTTCGCTGTGAGCTGCGGCATCGGCTTTGATGCCGGCATCTGCGAGAAGGCATCGCGATCTCCCTTCAAGACGGTGCTGAATCGCATTGGACTTGGGAAGCTGATTTATATCATGGCAGCCTTTACGGTCATCCGCGGGCAGCACTGCGGACGGGCCGAGCTGATTCTGGAGGGGCCGGATGGAACGCAGACGGTGTGCTACGAGAGGCTCCTGCTCCTGGCGGGAATGAATCATCAATACGAGGGCGGCGGCTTTCGCTTCACACCGGGGGCAGATCCGGATGACGGGATTCTGAATCTGTGTACTGCGGATCCGGCCCACAACCGTGCCTTTTATCGTGCGTTTCCGTTGGTGCCGATGGGGCGGCATTTTAACCTGCCTTATCTGCATGAGCTTCGCGGAGCCCGGATAGAAATTCGGACATCGGAGCCGATGTGGGTACACACGGACGGAGAGGTAACAAGGAAGGCGGACCATGTTCATCTTCGGTGTATGGACGAGAAGCTTCGTCTGTTGGAATGACATTACACGTTTAACTATTTAGGTTTTGAATATGCAGAGTGCGTTTGATTTCGGAAAGGATTTTCTGACACAGTATTTTACAAAAAAGGATGCAGACACTGTATGTGCCTTTTTGTCGGATGACATCATCTGGATTACCCCCAATGAGATTCGGCATCTGAAGAATGTCCGTTCCATCCGCGAGTTCCTGCGGGAGTCCCTGCAGGAGGATCCGAAGGCATATACGGTGGATGTTGCTGCCATTCATTCTGCGCCCGGACTGGACCCGGTCACCGTTACGGTATTCGATGTGAATCTGATCCCCAAGCATGAGGAATCCAGCGTCAACCTGCGCGTGACGCTGGCTCTTCGGAGAGAGGGAGAAGGCTTTTCCATTGTCTATGTGGGAATGTCCCGCAAGTACATTCGGACAGACGTGGAGCAGATTCGTACCTTTGCGGATTCGCTTCCCGGCGGCATCATGACGCTGTCGGTGTTGGGAAACGATATTCGCGTTCTGTATGTCAGCGGATGGTTTCTCCGGCAGCTGGGGCAGGATGAGGCCGTTTGCTACGAGAGAATGGACCAGAATGTCTTCTTTATGATGCCTGAGGAGGATCAAAAAAGAGCGCTGACCCTTGTGGGAGAAATGGCGGCTCTAAAGCACCCGAAGCCGCTCTCGCTCCAGGTGACGCTGCAGCATTCGGATGAAAAAAACAAGTATCCCTGCCATATGACCATTGCGTCCGCATTCAAGGAAGGCGGACGTACGGTTCTGTATCTTCTGTTCGATGAAATCAGCGACCTGGATCACGAACGGCGCCGTGAAAAGCGCAAGGATGCGAAGGAACGCAAGGAGCTGGAAAAGGAGCTGGAGCGCCTGCGGCAGGAGAAGGATCTGCCCCGCATCGAGGAGATCCAGAAAAAGGCGGCAGAGGAGGTTGAAGAAACAAAGCGAATTGCCCAGGAAGAGTCGGATGCAGCGATGAAGCTGATCCAGGCCAAGCTGGAACAGGCAGCGCAGGAGCAAAAAAAGGCGGTAGAGGCGGCCAGGAGGCAGGTGAGCCGGCAGTTCACGGACAGCTGGAAGGAAGAAAAGAAAAAACATACTGCTGCCAGGGAGGCTCTGGTCAGGGAAAAGGAAGAGGCACAAAAGACCGCAGAGGAGCTGCAGGAGAAGCTTGCGGCACTGGAGAAGCAGCTCGAGACGGTTCAGAAGGAAAAAGAGGATTCCAACCGGGACTACCAGGACCGAATTCTGAAGCTTCAATGGGAACTGAATGCAGCCAGAAAGAAGGCACAGGAGGATGCTAAGCTCCAGGAGGAGAAGCTGACCAGGGAAAAGACAGATGCGCTGCAGGCTGCTGCGCAGAAGGCGGATGAGGAGAGGGACGCGCTGACCAGGGAAAAGGACGAGCTTCTCCAGAGCGAAAAGAAGCAGAAGGGAGAGCTGGAGGGAACCGTTCTGCGCTTGCAGCGCGAGCTCGCCCGCCAGGAGGCAGAGCTTACGCACAAAGAGAGTGAGCAGCGGATTCTTGGTAAGGAAAAGGATAAATCCATTCGACGGATGCAGAGCCTCTTGCAGGGTCAGATGGGCAGCATACAGAGCGCGGCACGTGCGGCGAAGGAGGAAAAACGACCGGATCAGATCCGCAGACAGATTGAGAAGATAGCAGAGGCAGCCGGTGCGATGCCGGAATATATGCGTGATCTTGCAGCGATCTCCAGATTGAATCCCAGCGAGCGGATACCGCTTTCCGAGGAAACCTTCTCGGTGCGTTCCTGCCTGGATCTTGTCCGTCTGGTGATCTGGCCGCAGTGCCGCCAAAAGGGCATTGCATTCTCCGTAGAGATGACAGAAGGGATGCCGGATCAGGTTTGCGGTGGCAAGGAAGGACTGGAGCTGGCTTTTTTATGCATTCTGGAGAATGCAATAGAGAATACAGCAAGGGGCGGTACGATCACGCTGCAGGCATCGTCGCAGCCGCCCGTTCGGGGAAGCGCGTATTATCATTTCCTGATTACAGATAACGGGCAGGGCATCGCTGAGGACAAGCTTCCGGTTCTCTTCGATCAGCCGGAAAGCGAGCTCTCCATCGCGCGGAGAATTATGGCGACGATGGGGGGATCCATTCAGGTTCGCAGCAAAGCGGGCGAGGGGGCGAGCTTTGAAGTGAAGGTCAGCCTGAAGACCGCAGGGTGCTGAAACCACCATGCCTGCGCTTGCAGGCAAATTCACGATTGAAATTGGCAGGCGGCCAAGGCACGAAGCGCCTCTGGCCAGCCACATCGAGGTTTTCCGAAGGAAAATCGAGATGGCCTTGCACATTTTCTTCCTGCGTGCCATACTGTGCCTGCGCTATATCCGCGGGAAAGCGGAACAGCAGCAGGAAGGAAAACTATGAAAAAGAAATCATTTCTCGTCACCTGTGCTCTTGCATCGGCGCTGGTTTTATCAGCGTGCGCGCAGAGCGCGTCAAACGCAGACACTTCGTCTGCAGTCTCCTCAAGCCCTTTGGAAGCATCGGATGAGCAGGCTTCTGCAGGTACCTCGCAGGAAGCCGAGCCGGCAGACGGCGGCAGCTTCGTATTCGGCCTTGCCACCGAAATTGACAACTTTGATCCGTTTACCGCAACGACGGCCGATGCAAAGAGTATTTACTTCAACATCTATGAGGGCCTTGTAAAGGTTCAGCCGGACGGCACCTTTGCGGGGGCAGTCGCATCGGATTACAGCATCAGTGAGGATGCGGCGACGTATACCTTTACGCTTCGCGATGGAGTGAAATTTCATAATGGAGAGGCTGTGACGGCGGAGGATGTGCTGTACTCGATTCAGCTTGCCATTGACAGCAAGATTAACGGGTATGAGAACATTGAGTCCTTTGAGGCTACCGATGACAAAACCATTGTGATCCGTCTGGCGCAGGGGAATACGGACTTTCTTGCACAAGCCTCCCAGGCAATTGTTCCGAAGGATTCGGACAACAACGGAGAGCTGGCAACGGCTCCGATCGGAACGGGACCTTTTGCACTGACGGATTACGCGGTACAGGATCATGTGACATTGACCGGCTTTGCGGATTACTGGGGAACGAAGCCTCATCTGGATCAGGTGACGGTGCGCTTTCTTGCGGATTCGTCGCAGGAGCTTATGAATTTTCAGTCCGGCGCCATTGATGGGTATATGGGTGATGCATCGGTGACGCAGCAGCTGAATGCCGATGAAGTAAATGTCTATGTAGGCAATTCCAATGCGGTGCAGGCTCTTTATCTGAATAATGCAGCAGAGCCGTTTGATGATGTGCTGGTTCGGCAGGCGATCTGCTATGCGGTGGATCCGCAGGATATCATTGATACCGTGGACTATGGTTATGGCACAGTGCTCGGCAGTGCGATGATTCCTGGACTGTCTGCGTATTATGATGACTCTCTGACGGATGCCTATGCATATGATACAGAGAAGGCCAAGCAGCTTCTTGAGGAGGCTGGATATCCGGATGGATTCTCTTTCACAGTGACGGTTCCGTCGGTATATAAGGTGCATGTGGAGTCGGCGCAGGTTCTGGTAAATCAGCTGGCAGAGATCGGCGTTACCATGAACATCAATCAGGTGGATTGGGCTACCTGGCTGGAGAACACCTACACAAACCGTGATTATGAGGCAACCATTGTCTCGGTAGACGGAGCGATTGCATCTCCGACCGCCTTTTTATCAAGATACCGCTCGGATGCGTCGAACAATTTTGTGAATTACAGCTCGGAGGCCTTCGATGAGCATTATGCGGCTGCGGCTGCGGCAGTGGATGAGAGCGTGCGGCAGCAGGAATTCAAGGCCTGCCAGCAGGAGCTGACAAACGATGCTGCCAGCGCTTATATTCAGGATGTGGCGAATATCATGGTGTACAACAGGAAATTCGACGGCTTCCAAAGCTATCCGCTGTATGCTGTGGATTTCTCGGCAATCTATCAGGTGCAGGCATCGTAATCATAGATACGGCAGCTGCCGTAGTGTGCAATTTTAGGGAATGCGGAAGAAATCCGCGTTCCCTAAAACTTTAGAAGAAGGTATTCAGGATGCGGTACTTTATTAAAAAAATACTGATCTTACTTCTTACACTTGTACTCATTTCGCTCTTGTCGTTTTGCGCTTTTCACATTATTCCCGGCGATCCTGCACAGCTGATTCTCGGAACGACAGCTTCAGAGGAAAAACTGGAGGCACTGCGCGCCCAGCTGGGAACCAACCTTCCGCTGTGGCAGCAGTATGTGAACTGGATAAAGGGACTGCTGCATGGGGATTTTGGCACATCGATCCGGTATTCCATGCCGGTGAAGGAGCTGATGCGCGGTCATATGCAGGTGACGCTGTTCCTGGGGGCAATGGCAATCATCATAACGGTTGCGGCAGCTATTCCGCTTGGCATTTTTATGGCCGGAAGAAAGCACCCGGCTGTTCAGGCGGGACTTACGGCACTCAATATACTGGGACTTTCGTTTCCGGAATTTTTCCTGAGCGTACTGCTCATGTGGGTTTTCGGACTGATGCTGCATCTGTTTACGCCGGGAGCATACATCAGCTATGAGCAGAGCCTGACAGGCTTTTTGCAATATATGATTTTTCCTGCGCTGGCCATTGCGATTCCGCAGACAGCGATTCTGGCAAGGTACGTGGAAACGGCCGTGCGTGAGGAGCTGGGGAAGGATTATGTGCGGACTGCCCGCGGGAAGGGTGCAGGAGAGGCCGTGATCTTTTATCGTCATATCCTGCGGAATGCCATTGTCGCCATACTTCCGCTTCTGGGTATGATGATCGCCAATGTCTTCTCCGGGAGCATTATTGTGGAACAGGTATTCTCTGTCCCGGGACTGGGAAGGCTTTTGATTTCCTCTGTGACAGGAAGAGACTTTCCGCTGACGCAGACACTGGTGATTTATATTGCTTCGATCATCGTAATTACTAATTTTGCGGTGGATCTTCTGGTGCAGATGGCAGATCCGAGAATCCGGCTGTCGTAGGAAGCGCTGATCAGCTTTTCTCTGGAGCATCGATGTACCAGTATGGAGACTATATATGAAAAACGGAAAATGGGAGCTTCGAACGGGCCTGATACTGGCCGGCATTATTGTGCTTCTGGCAGTAATGTCAATTTTCTGGACCCCCTACGGCATCAATGAGATGGATAAAACGGCGCGTATGGCACCGCCGTCCTGGCAGCATCTGATGGGAACCGATAACATGGGGCGGGATGTGTTCTCGCGTGCCATCGTGGGCGGACGATTCACACTGCTGGTAGCGGTTTGCACTGTGGCATCCTGCACCGTTATCAGCACGGTACTGGGACTGCTGTCCGGCTATGTCGGTGGAATCACAGATGTTGTCATCATGCGCGTGATGGACGCCATCAATTCCTTCCCGGGAATCTTGATTGCACTCGTTTTTGTTACGATCATGAACTATGGCAACTACACGATCGTTGCGGCGCTGTGCGTCATGTTCATACCCAGCTTTACACGAATCGTCCGGGCGGGGACGCTGCAGTACAAGAATGCGGAATTCGTAAGGTGCTGCCGGGTTTTCGGCGATTCGGATCTTCGTCTTTTGCTGGTGCATATTTTTCCGAATGTGATTCCGCTTCTGTCCTCCACCGTGATCATAGGGCTCTCGAACGCGATTCTTGCAGAGTCCAGCATGAGCTACCTGGGCCTTGGCATTCAGCCGCCGACCCCGAGCTGGGGCCGGATGCTGTATGAGGCACAGAGTATTCTCTTTCAGGCGCCCTGGTGCGCACTGGCGCCGGGATTTTTGATTGTTCTTACCATTGCTGCTTTCAACTGCATTGGGGTAGGACTGAAAAAGAGGTATCTGGCATGAAGGATGCAATCTTACGCGTGCAGAATCTGACGCTGGTGACAAGAGAGGGACACAGCACCTACAAAGCAGTGGATGACATTTCCTTTGAAGTGAAAAGGGGCGAGATTCTGGGCATTGTGGGAGAGTCCGGCTGCGGGAAGACCATAACGAACCTTGCCGTCATGGGGCTTTTGCCGGATTCATTTTCAGCATCACAGGGGAGCATCCGATATGAGGATGCGGAGCTTTTGAGTATGACCGGCCCGGAGCGCAGAAGGTTAAACGGAAACGAGCTGTCTATGATTTATCAGGAACCGCTGACAAGCCTTAATCCGCTTTTGCGTGTCGGCACGCAAATCGAAGAGGTCCTTCGCATTCATCACCCGGAGCTAACAGCGAAGGAAAGACGGGGACGCGTCCTTGAGGTGATGGAGGAGGTGGGACTGCCGGAGCCGGAGCGATGGTATTTCTCATATCCGCATCAGATTTCGGGTGGTATGCGGCAGCGAGTCTGCATTGCGATGGCGGTTGTCTGCCGGCCAAAGCTCATGATTGCAGATGAGCCAACCACGGCACTGGATGTGACTGTGCAGGCAAAGGTTTTGCGGCTGATCAAACACATAAACCGCAAATACGGGATGACGGTGGTGTTCATATCCCATGATCTTGCGGTTGTGCAGCAGCTTTGCGACAGAGTGCTGGTGATGTATGCTGGGAAAATCGCAGAAGAGGGGCCGGTGGATGAGATTCTGCAGCACCCGGCACATGAATATACCAAGGGGCTGATGCAGTCCATTCCTCACATGGACGCAAAGGGGGAGAAGCTTCGGACAATTCCGGGACGGGTCCCGCCGGTGGAAATGTTTCATACCCCTTGTCCGTTTGCGGATCGGTGCGGAAAGGCCACGGAGATCTGCCGCAGACTTCCCGCGCCAAAGCGCCTCCTTCGGGAGGGGCATGTTGTGTACTGTCACGATGAGGGTACGCACGAAACACGTCGAGGTTTTCCGAAGGAAAATTGAAATGGGCGCTAAAAGATTACGAGGATATTGAGATGAGTGAAGAAAACATTCTGGAGCTCTCGCATGTCTGCAGCGGGTATGAGGATGGTAACGGAAGTCTCTTTGGAACAACCAGGACCAAAGAGGTACTGAGGGATGTATCTTTTTCTATTTATAAGGATGAGTTCTTTGGACTGGTGGGGGAATCCGGCTGCGGGAAATCCACCTTGGGGAATGTCGTATTGAATCTGCAGCCGTTTGAGGGCTCTGTGCGCATAGCCGGTACTGACATTTCCGCCCTGGGGCGGAAGGAAAGAAGCTCCCGGATACAGGCTGTATTTCAGGATCCTATGAGTGCACTGAATCCAAGGAAAACCATCGGGTTTACTATGCGGGAGCCGCTGCGCGCGCATCACATTGGTACGGCATCGGAGCAGGAAGAGGCTGTCAGGCAGATGCTGAAGCGAGTCGGACTGGACGCGGCGTATGCGGACCGCTATCCAAGAGAGCTTTCCGGAGGACAAAGGCAGAGAGTTTGCATAGGTGCTGCACTGATGCTGCAGCCGGACCTTGTTGTTGCAGATGAAGCAATTTCTGCACTGGATGTTTCAGTGGGAGCGCAGATCCTGAATCTGTTTCGTGAGATCGATGAGCAGCGCAGTTTTTCGATGTTGTTTATTTCTCACAATATGAATGTTGTATATTATTTATGTGACCGCATTGCAGTAATGTACCGCGGCCGCATTGTAGAACTGGGGACAGCAGAAGCGGTATACCGAACCCCGGCTCATCCGTATACGAGGCTGCTTCTGTCCTCAGTGCCGGATTGGAACCGGCATATCGAAGACGACGGAACGAAGACGCTTCGCGAGGTGGAGGCGCAGTTTATGCAGCTGGAGGAGCCGCATGAAGATCCGGAGGGGGCCTGCTGCTTTTATCATCGCTGTCCAAGGGCCTCAGAGGTATGCAGGAGAGCTCCGGAGGCCAGAAATCTGGCCGGAGCTGGTGAGGAAGCACACTGGGTCAGCTGCTGCGCGCCGCAGAGAGGCTGCAGGAAGGAGGGAACGCATGATACTTGCAATTGATATTGGCAATACCCATACAATCATAGGCTGCATCAACGACGAGAATGAAGTGGTGCAGGCAGCATCGATTTCAACGGACAGAACAGGCACGTCCTATGAATATGCAATGAAAATAAAAGGTGCCATGGAGCTGGCAGGAATGGATCCTCACGGCTTTGAGGGCGCCATTATTTCATCGGTGGTTCCGCAGGTTAATACGGCGTTTTCGGAGGCGGTGAATATCATCACCGGAACAACGCCGCTTATTGTCGGTGCCGGGGTGAAGACCGGACTGAATATCCGGCTCGATGATCCCGGTACCATTGCGGGTGACATGGTGGCGACGGCGGTTGCTGCCAAGGAGGAATACCCTTTGCCGGCGATCATCATTGATATGGGCACGGCAACGACCATTACCGTCGTGGACAGAAAGGGGGATTATCTGGGCGGATGCATTATGCCGGGAGCCGGCATCTCTCTGGAGGCGTTGACGAAGGAGACATCGCTTCTGCCGAGCATCAATTATTCGGCTCCTCAAAAGGTGATCTCCACCAATACCATTGATGCCATGAGAAGCGGTATTATATACGGATCAGCCGGCGCACTTGATGGGGTTCTTGACAGGTACATCGAGGAACTGGGTGGAAGTGTCGGATGCATTCTTGCAACAGGAGGACTGGGACGCCTTCTTGCGCCGTACTGTCGTCATGAGATTGTCATCGACAATCGCCTGCTGTTAAAGGGCCTTGGACACATTTATCGCAATAACGAGGCGGCCAAGAACAGGAAGCGAACAGCAAAGGGCTAAGAAATTTGCGGCTTAAATCCGGCGTAGGAAACGCTTTAATCAGCGTTTCGCCAAGCAGATACGAAAGAATTACGTGAAAGGAGGAATGCAATGGGAAAACGAATTGCAGTGGTGACCGGAGCATCCAGCGGGCTTGGACAGGAATTCGTTCGTCAGCTGGAAGGTGCCTGTAAGGGAGAAGACGCGCTGTTTGAGAAGTGTCCGGAGGAGCTGTGGGTCATTGCCAGAAGAGAGGACCGGCTGCAGGCCCTTGCGGAGATGACTCGGATTCCGCTGCGCGTTCTGCCTATGGATCTTACACAGAAGGATTGCATTGATGCCCTTGCAGAGCTTCTGGAACAGGAAAATCCGGATGTTCTGATGCTGATCAACGCAGCCGGATTCGGAAGAATCGGACGAACGATGGATCAGACGCTGGACGAGCTGGACGGAATGATTGATTTGAATTGCCGTGCGGCAGTAGATATGACACAGCTGGTACTGCCCTATATGAAGAAGAATGGCAGGATTCTGGAGATATGCTCTACAGCGGCGTTCCAGCCCATCACCCGGCTGAACGTTTATGCAGCAACAAAAGCGTTTCTTTACCACTACAGCAGAGCACTTCGCGCAGAGCTGCTGCCGCTGGGCATCTATGTCACAGCCGTATGCCCCTATTGGGTGAAAGACACCGAATTCATTGCATTGGCAGATCAGAAAAATGATGGAAAAGAACCGGAAATTGCCAATTACTTCCTGGCTTCCCGCAAGGAGGATGTGGTGAGGCACGCGCTGACGGATGCTGCGCTGCGGATGCCGGTATCTACACCGGGACCGGTCAGCACGCTGCACCGCTTTATCCGCAAGCTGTTTCCGATTGATGTTCTGCTGCTGGTGTGGGAGGCGGCTCGAAGAGCGTCCTCGCCGGAATGAGTAGGCAGCGATTTTTCGAAGGAACGATGGATTTACCTATACGGGAAAATCCCGTACAGGTAAATCCAATACCGAAAGCACAGATTCCGCAATACCGTGAGAAGCAGCATAATCGCTGTAAATGCTTGCGAATTTCTGGCCCATCCGGTTATATTCGGAAAGCTTTCCAATATGACCTGTTTTCATATGCTACCTCCAACACTCCGAAATCGGATAGTTGTCAATGGGCACGGAAAAAAGATGCCAAAATCACAGAAACCATTTATGAATAATCAACGTGAAAGCCGTATCGTACCAGTACGGCTCTTTTTTTGCTGTCATCTGTTGACTTTCTCCATTAGTTAAGTTATAGTAATAACATTCGCTTAATAAATCAGGAGGGAAACGATGGAATTGAGAAAATCGCTGGACACTTTTTATTACAGCTCAGCCTTATGTGACCTGCGGCTGATGAACAAGCAGTTTGTAGATGAAAACATCACCTACAACAGTCTGCTGTATATCGAACTGATCTATACGATGAACGGCACCTGCACCGCGTCAAAGCTGGCAGAGCTGCTTCATGTGTCAAAACCGGGTGTCACATTAAAACTCAACGAATTGATGAAGCAGGGGCTGATCACAAAGACGCCCGATCCCCATGACAAGCGCAAGAACTATCTTTCTGTCAACGACGACGCAATCCCGCAATATAAGGTTTTCCGCCGTCAGGACAGCGAGGCAATCCGGCGCATTACGGAACGCTTTACGCCGGAGGAGATCGGCAAGTTCTGCGAAATGCTGGACATTATCTCGGAGATCAATTTTGAGGAAATCAACGGAGCGTAAGGCGCATTATGAAGCGGACAAAGAGCGATTTTCTGACGGGGCCGATCTTACCGGCTCTTTTGAAATTTTCCATTCCTGTGCTGTTGGCGCTGCTGCTGCAGGCGTTGTACGGCGCGGTAGACCTTTGGGCGGTGGGAAAATTCGGCACGACGGCAGATGTATCCGCCGTCGCCACCGGCTCGCAGGCCATGCAGATCATCACCGGCCTTGTGACCGGCCTTTCCATGGGTTCGACCGTACTGTTAGGCTTGTATGTCGGGCGGCAGGACCATGACGGCGCGGCAAAGACCATCGGCAGCAGCCTTTGGGTGTTCGGCGTGCTGGGCGTGGCTTTGACGATCATCACCGTACTGTCCGCACCGTGGATCGCCCATGTGACGAATGCACCGGCGGAAGCGTTTTCTCAAACGGTCGCTTACATCCGCATCTGCGGTGCGGGCAGTCTGTTCATCGTAGCGTACAATCTGATCAGTGCCATTTTCCGCGGCCTGGGCGATGCAAAATCACCGCTTTACTTTGTGATGATCGCCTGCGTGACGAATATC
>CAVGIV010000013.1:0-24743 GCA_963629395.1 Paludibacteraceae bacterium
CTGACATGTAAGCAGCCATGTGACAGGTACTGAAAAAGGACAGAAAGAAACTCTATTATGCTGAGAACAATGAAGAGAATCAACCAGCTTCTGGACCGTCGGCAGAAGACGACGATGGTGCTGCTGGTATTTATCATGCTCATCGGAGCCGTTCTGGAGGCACTGGGCATCACACTGGTGCTGCCGGTGATGCAGGCGATTGTAGACCCTTCCGCCATTACGGAGAATCAATATCACATGGGAGATGTGTACCGCATCAGCGGTGCGGGCAGCGTGCAGCAGTTCGCGGTCCTGATGATGGCAGCGATCATCGTTGTTTTCATCTGCAAGAATGTCTATCTCTTCCTGGAGCAAAAGCTCCTGTTGCGGTTTATCTACCGCAACCAGTTCGCCACCAGCAACCGCATGATGATCAACTTCATGAAGCGGCCGTATGAATACTATCTAAATGCCAACACTGCCGTCATTCAGCGCAACATAACCTCCGACATCAACAACGTGTATGCACTGATTCTCAACATTCTGCAGATGACCTCGGAGGTGATTGTCTTTCTGATTCTGGTGGCGGTCCTTCTGGTGATGGACGCTGTGATGACCATGTCGATCGCTGCTCTTTTGGTGGTGGTGCTCGTGGCGATCAAGCGCTTCTTAAAGCCGGTGATGCTCAAGGCCGGCAAGGAGAATCAGGACTATTATGCCGGGCTGTATCAATGGATTTCCGAGTCGGTGGATGCGGTGAAGGAAATCAAGATTGCCGGCAGAGAGAATTATTTCATCAATGAGTATTCAAAGTGCGGCGACGGATATGTGAACGCCGTGCAGAAGTACACGCTGTTCAGCTCGACGCCAAGACTCCTGATCGAGTGCATCTTCATTACCGGCATTGTGCTGTACATCATGGCGCAGGTGGTGAGCGGCGACGGGGATCTGACGGCACTGATTCCGCAGCTGGGCGCCTTTGCCGTGGCGGCGGCGCGCCTTCTGCCCTCGGCCAACCGCATGAATACCTACATGACGAACATTTCCTACTTCCAGCCGTTCCTCGACAATGTCAGCGAGAACCTGCAGGAGGAAATTCATGACAGGAGCATTTCCTACCGGGTGGAGGATTATGATCCCAGCGAGACCGCTAAAAAGCTTCCGGTGACGACCTGCATCGAGCTTAAGGACATCGTTTATCATTACCCGAACTCGGATGTGAAGATTTTTGATCATGCTACGGTGGCGTTCCCGGTCGGCAAGTCCATCGGTATTGTGGGTGCCTCCGGCGGCGGCAAAACAACGCTCATCGACATCATGCTGGGGCTCCTTCGGCCTGCGTCCGGCCAGATCCTGGCGGATGGCGTGGACGTGCAGACCAATTACCGGGGGTGGCTGCGCAACATCGGCTACATCCCGCAGCAGATCTATATGCTGGACACCACGATCCGCAAGAATGTCGCCTTCGGCGTGCCGGATAAGGACATCGATGACGAGAAGGTGTGGCGGGCACTGAAGGAGGCGCAGCTTGATGAGCACGTGCGCTCACTTCCGGAGGGACTGGATACCGAGATCGGGCAGCACGGCATCCGGTTTTCGGGCGGACAGCGGCAGCGCATCGGCATTGCAAGGGCACTCTTTGAGGATCCGGAGGTTCTGGTTCTGGATGAGGCCACCTCGGCACTGGACAACGAGACAGAGGCTGCGATTATGGACAGCGTCAATCGTCTGCACGGCAAAAAGACATTGATTATTATTGCGCACCGGCTGGAAACCATCGAAAAGTGTGATATGGTTTATCGGGTGGAGCACCAGGGCGTTGTTCGGGAACGATGAGATGAGGATGGAATGAAGCGTATTTTTGTAGATCTGGAAATGCACCCGGTGACCGGGGACTTTCCAAAGGAAAAGGCCATCTTTCGGTTTGAGACCATGGAGATTGGCGCCGTGATGCTGGACGAGAAGGATGCGGAGATTGATTCCTTTTGCGAGTATGTCCACTTGATGTTCAGTGAGAGCGTGCAGCCGCGGTATACAGAGCTGACCGGGATTACGACGCAGATGCTGCAGGACGCAGATCCATTTCCGGCTGTGCTGGAACGTTTTCTGGCCTGGTGCGGCACGGATTATATGATGTATTCCTGGAGCAAGGCGGATCTGGCGCAGATCAAGGGAGAGTGCCGCCAGAAGGGGATTCCGTCATCACCGGAGCTGATCTATCTGCTGCGGAACTGGTCGGACTTTCAGAAGGAGTTCAGCAAGCTCATCGGCTTTCATCATGCGGTGAATCTGCAGGATGCGGTGAGCCTGGGCGGTCTGGAGTTTGACGGGCGGGCCCATGACGGACTGGTGGATGCGCGCAATACGGCGAATCTGTTCCGGCAGACGAGGGACGAGAAGATGTTCCGCAAGCTCAAGAGCCTGATCAGCGAAAAGGAGGAGCCGCTGACCTTCACCATGGGAGAGGTGTTTAATTTCAAGGTATAGCTGTTCAGGACCTGCCGCATCGAGGTTTTCTGAAGGAAATTCGAGATGGGGGCTGAATGGCAACGATATTGCAAAGCCATAAGGAGGACTGTGACATGAAGAAATTTTTTGAAGAGTTCAAGGAGTTTATCAGCAGAGGAAATGTACTGGATATGGCCGTCGGTGTCATCATCGGTGCTGCCTTCAAATCCATCGTGGATTCTCTGGTGTCAGACATCATCAGCCCGCTTCTGGGTCTGTTCGGATCGCACAACTTAGACGCCATGAAGCTGGTAATCAAGCAGGGCGCAACGGAGGATGCCACGGTATCACTGAACTACGGCAACTTCCTGTCCTCCGTGATCAACTTCGTCATCATGGCCTTGATTCTCTTCTGCATCGTGAAGGGCTTTAACAGCTTCCATTCCAGAATGGAGGCTCTGCAGGGCAAGGACAAGGAAGAGCCAGCAAAGCCTGCTGTGAAGATCTGCCCCTACTGCCGGAGCGAGATCGCAGCCGAGGCCACCAGATGCCCGCACTGCACATCTCAGCTGGAGAAGTGACAGCCAACCTGTGAACGATGTTGTCAGGCGACCACGCATAGCCTTCTGCGTGGTCGCCTGACTTCTTTAAGGATCACCGGAGGGGAGGTATGAATCGAATGTACCGCGTAGTTATCGTCGATGATGAGAAAACCATATCGGAGGGCATTGCGTCCTTATTCCCGTGGAGCAGCATCGGGTTTGAAGCGGTTTCCTACACAGATCCCCGCGTGGCGCTTGCCGATATCGAGAGAAACGGCTGCGATGTGGTACTGTCCGACATTGAGATGCCGGGCATGAGCGGCATTGAGCTGTGTCAGAAGCTGCAGGGCAGAGACATCATTGTCGTGTTCCTCTCGAGTCACCAGAATTATGATTATTTTCGCAGTGCCATCCGCTACAGTGTGGAGGACTACCTTTTAAAGCCGATCAGCAGTGATGACATTATGGAGTGCTTCGGCAAAATAAAAGCCAAGCTCGATGCCAGGCATCCCGCCGCGGAGGAGGAGACGCACACCTCCGGGTACTATGAATCCATCCGGAAGATTGTCGTTGCGTACCTGGAGGAGAATTACCAGAATGCGAGGCTGGAGGAGGCCGCGCACCGCGCGAATCTAAGCTCTGCCTACCTCTCCAGCCTGCTCAAGGACAAGCTCGGCTGCGGCTTTTCGGAGCTGTTGACGAAAATCCGCATGGAAAAGGCGGCGAAGATGCTGGGAGATGTGCAGTATAAGGCCTACGACATTGCCTATTATGTCGGATACGATAATCCCAAGAGCTTCTCGCGGGCCTTTAAAAACTACTACGGCTGCTCGCCCATGGAATATCGGCAGCGCGGCGGGAAGGAGAGCTGATGCAGCGGCGCAAGTACTTTTTTCGCCGGTTCCGGCAATATCTGCTGCTCTTCCTCTTGCCGGTGACGGTGGTCATTATCATTTCCTTTCTGATCTCTGTTTCACAGCTGTCCGGAAACCAGAAAAGAGCAGGGCGGGATCTTGTCAATGCGGTGAATACCGATGTCGAGCTTTCGCTGAATAACATTTCGCAGCAGAACGTCCAGTTCGCCAACAACGCCTATATGGTGCTGTCCTTAAAGCGCATTCTGGAAAAGGGCGACTACCTTTCCTACGCCGATTCCATCAACATTCGCAGCATCAACGCGACGCTCAAGAGTACGATCATCACCTATCCCTATGTGGACAGCATTTATCTCTACATGGACGGGTATGATTACTACTACACCTCGGATGAGCGCATCGCACGGCTGACACAGAAGGAGGAATGGTATCAGTATTACGAGAAAATGGGAGGGCAGGACACGGAGATCTGGGTGCTGCCCGGTGACAGAGACCGGGACGGAGCAGCCAGAAAGCTGACCGTCATGCAGAAGATGCCGTTCTTCGGCGGCGTCGTTGTCATGAGAATCAATCTCACAGATTTCCGGAATCTTCTCTCCAATGCACTGCAGCAGGAGGATACGTCGGTTGTCTTTATCAATATGGACAACGAGATTCTCTTCTGCTGGGGGGATGAGACCGACGCATCGGCGCTTTCTGGTTCGGCGCTGCCGGGAGACGGCAAGGCGGGAGTCTGGCAAATGGTGGGAGACCACCTGTATCTGCTGCAGCAAAGCGATAATGAATCCTTCGGGGTTCGGATTGTCGCCATGACGCCGGTCAGAAGCGTCTTCGCCCAGGCCATGCAGTACCTTCCCTCCTGGGGACTGATGCTGGCAGCCGGCATCGCGGCAGCGCTTTTGGCAACGTATGTGACGACCAGCCGTAATTTTGGCTACATTGAGCACATCATATCCGTGCTGGGGGATGCGGAACGGGGCGATTACAGCCGGCTCCGGGCCCAGCACAAAACCGAGGATGAATACGATACCATTCTGAACAACATCATCCGGCTGCATCTGGAGACCGAGCGCCTAAGCTCTGAGCTCGAGCAGAAAAAGCACCAGCAGGAGGTGGTCTCCCTGACGGCGCTCCAGGCCCAGATTAATCCGCACTTTATGTTCAATACCCTGCAGATGATCCAGTTCAAGGCGGCCGCCGGAGCCGGGCAGGCCGGGGACGTTGTCCGCATGACAGAGGCCCTTTCGGATATCCTCCGGTACGCGCTTTCGGATCCGCTCCAGCCCATTACGCTCCGGGAGGAGATCGAATATCTGAAAAAATACGTCTCCATCCAGCACATGCGGTTCGGACAGCAGTTTATCCTGTACTACGAGGTGGAGGAGGAGCAGCTCGAGCTGCCGGTGTTCCGGCTGATGCTGCAGCCGATCATCGAGAACAGCATCCTGCACGGCATCCGGGACAAGGGAGAGACGGGGTACATCAAGCTGACCGTATTCCAGAGGAACGATGTGGTGCGGTTCCGCGTGTTCGACACCGGTGTCGGCATGAGTCCGGAGCGATTGGAGCAGCTGCGGCGCAGCATCAATACCTTTGATGTGCACAGCATCGGGCTTTCCAATGTCAACAGCCGCCTGAAGCTCTACTTTGGCGAGGAGGCGGGCCTCCGGATTCGAAGCGTGCAGGGACGCGGCACCATTGTGGAATTCCAGATGAAGCTGTCCCAGATTGAGAAATACAGATAGGGTAATTGTTGCTGTAAAAGAAGTTACCAATTCTGAAAATCTGCAACCAGGCGGAAAAACTTCAGAAGAAAAGTGACCAAATGAAAAAAGGGCCTCCTGCCGCGGCAGGGGGCCCTCGCTGATAATAAGGACAGTTCATATGAGAGCCCGGAATCGGGCAACAGGAGGGAATAATCTATGAAAAAGAAGACAATTGCCGTTCTTCTGACGGCAGCGATGGCAGCAGGTATGCTGGCAGGATGCGGATCCTCTTCGGATACATCCTCTGCAGCGGATACCACAGCAGCTTCGACTGAGAGCAGCGAGGCAGAGACGGAGGCAGCCGCAGACACGACGGCTTCTGCTTCCTCCGGAGATTCTGTAACGCTTCGCTTCGCATGGTGGGGCGGCGATGAGAGAAATGAAGCAACGCAGGCTGTGATCGATCAGTTTGAGGCAGATCACCCCGGCGTTACGATTGAAGGCGAGCCCGGCTCCAACGACGGCTATCATGACAAGCTGGCAACGCAGCTGGCTTCCGGTACAGCACCGGACATCGTTCAGATCGATCCGGAGACCATGCCGACCTTCGTAGATGCCGGCGACTACTTCGTTGACCTGAGCACCACCAGCATTGATATGTCGACCTTTGATGCAGATTACATCAGCAAGCAGATCAATGGTAATTATGACGGCAAGCAGCTCGGCCTTCCTACCGGTATTGCTGGACCTGCCATTCTGGTAAATAAGACTCTGGCTGATCAGCTGGGTGTTGATCTTACCAAGGAAGGCATCACCTGGGAGGATTGGATTGAGGCCGGCAAGACTGTACACGAGAAGGATGCAGAAGCGTATCTTCTCTGCGCCAACAAGGAGTACATCACCAACCTCGTTGTGTTCCCTCTGGCCAAGCAGTACGGCGGCGCTCTCTTCGACAGCGACGGCAAGCTCCTTGTGACCGAGGATACGATGACCAAGGTCTTCACCTATGTGAAGGAGCTGTATGACAACAACGTAGTTGCTCCGGCTTCCTACCAGGCCTCCTACATCGGTGACGATGTACAGGCGGATGCGAACTGGATCGCAGGCAAATATGTGGCAGCTCCCTGCTACATTTCCACAATGGATGTTATGGTAGCAGCAAACTCCAGTGCAGAGTACGTAGCAGGAACTCTTCCGGTTCTGGCAGATGCCAAGGACGGCGGCTTTGCCTCCAACACACCGCAGCTGCTGGCGATCACAAACTCCTGCACCAACCCTGACATTGCAGCTGAGTTCCTCAACTACTTCTTTAACGATGCTACGGCTCAGGAGACTCTTGGAGCAACCAGATCCGTTCCTCCGACCGAGAGCGCCCGCAAGATCTGTGAAGAAGACGGAAAGCTCAGCGAGGTGGTTACCGCTGCGACTGATATCGCTGTAGCGGTAGGCGGAACACCCAATGACAAGGTGTCCTCCTCTGCAGAGGCTAAGACCATCCTTTTTGATGCAGTCGAGGCGGTTGGCTACGGCCAGATGTCTCCGGAGGATGCAGCAGCAACCGTTATTGATGAGTTCAGCGCACTGCAGAAGTAAGCTGTATAGAACTGATACGACGATATACGACACAAGGGTCCCCGGCGGGAAACCGCAGGGGACCTTTTAAGAAAGGACGGGATCCTATGGCGGGCACGAAACGTGTTGCGGCAAAGCCGCATTATTCCAAGCGGGATTATAAGGGACTGCTTTATCTGCTCCCCTGGCTTCTGGGCTTTGCAATTTTGCAGCTCTATCCATTTGTAACCTCATTTATTTATTCCTTCAACGATTACACCGTGGGAGGCACCATGAAATTCGTGGGACTTGCGAATTACGTGGAGCTTTTGACACATGACAGAGATTTCTGGAATTCCCTGAAGGTTACGATTCTGTTCGCCCTGTACACGGTCCCGGGCAAAGTAATCCTCGCACTCTTGGTGGCAATGTTCCTGAACCGGAATATCCGGGGCATCAACCTGATCCGCACGCTGTACTACATTCCTTCTTTGTTCGGAGGATCGGTGGCCATCGCACTTCTGTGGCGGCTGATGTTCATGGACAACGGCGTATTCAACACGATGCTGACCAAGCTGGGGCTTCCGAATGTTTCCTTCCTCGGTGACATCAAGATGGCACTTCCTACGATCTGCATGCTGGAGGTATGGCAGTTCGGATCCTCCATGGTTATGCTCCTGGCAGCGCTCAAGAATGTTCCGAAGGAGCTCTATGAGGCGGCAGAGATTGACGGCAGCGGAAAGTTCTCCAGATTTTGGCACATCACCATTCCGCAGATTTCGCCGGTGCTGTTCTTCTCTCTTTTGAATCAGACCATCCAGGAGCTGCAGAACTTCACCTCTCCCTATACGATTACCGGCGGCGGTCCTTTAAAGTCCACCAATGTGCTGGGAATCATGCTGTACAAGGAAGGATTTGGCTACTTTAAGATGGGCTATGCCAGCGCGATTTCCTGGATCGAGTTCGCGATCATCCTGGCATTTACACTGTTTTTGTTCGGCACATCCAAATTCTGGGTACATTACGCAGATGAGTGACACTCGAAAGCGTCTGATGACGCTTTCTCCTGTCTTGGAGTGAGCTCCCTGTGGGAGCTGCACTCCCACTGCGGAGAAACCGCCTGCGCGGATTTCTCCTTGTGACACTCGGAAACGTCTGATGACGTTTCCTCCTATACAGAGTGGATGCCTGCGGCATCACACTCTCGCTGCGGAGAAACCGCCTGCGCGGATTTCTCCTTGCGGACACTCGGAAGCGCTGATGACGCAGTTTCCTGTATAGAGTGAAGAGGTGAATTCTATGAAGAAGAAAGCTAAACGTGATGAGGACATCAAGCAGAAGGCATCGGTCCTGGATTACGTCATTATCGTTATTATTGGAATCATACTGCTGTATCCCCTGGTCTGGATGTTTTTTGCCACCTTTAAGGATAACAGCGAGATCTTCGGATCGGTTGGCCTCTGGCCGAAGGTGTGGCATCCGGAGAACTACATCAACGGCTGGAAGGGAAGCGCAGGATATACCTACACCAAGTTCTTCCTGAATACATTTATCCTGGTTATCCCGACAACACTGCTGACACTGGTATCGGCGACGCTGGTAGCCTACGGCTTTGCCCGTTTCAATCTGCCGCATAAGAAGCTGCTTTTCACGCTGCTGCTGGCAATGATGATGCTGCCCAACACCGTTGTCATCATTCCGCGGTACCTGCTGTACAACAACTTCCACTGGATCGACGGATACATGCCCTTTTATGCACCGGCTATCCTGTGCTGCAACTCCTTCTTCCCGTACATGCTGATTCAGTTCCTGCGCGGCATTCCCAGAGACCTGGATGAGTCAGCCTACATTGACGGCTGCAGCACCTGGACCACAATGACGAAGATCATCCTTCCGCTGATGAAGCCGGCACTGTTCTCCGCGGGACTGTTCCAGTTCCTCTGGACCTACAATGACTACTTTAACTCCCTGATCTTCATCAATTCCGTGAAGAAGTACCCCATCTCTCTTGCGGTTCGTCTGTCACTGGATTCGGAGTCAGTGGTACAGTGGGGCAAGGTAATGGCCATGGCCTTTGTGGCGGTTGTGCCGCTGATGGTGCTGTTCTTTGCCGCACAGAAGTATTTTGTAGAAGGCATTGCAACAAGCGGAATGAAGAACTGAGCTTCCGCCTTGGCCAGACACATCGAGGTTTTCCGAAGGAAAATCGAGATAGGGACTATACATTACGAATCACGTAACTTCCTTCAGCGACGGGATCCGGCGGAGGTGTTCGCCGTCCTGTCGCTGAATGTTTACTATTCAGAGCCAGGCAAATGCACAAAATAAGCTTTGAATAATTGCACAATTGTAAGCAACAGGAGAATAATCATGGACACTTTAAAATTAAATGGTGCAGTACTGGAAGTGAAGGTGGAATATTTAGAGGATGGTGTTTGGAAAGAGGCCGGGGAGAAATCACCGGCCTCTTTGACGCTTGGAACACCCTGCGATGACTATATTCCGTATGTTCTGGAGGCGGAATCTGCGGCGCCGACACGGGTGCGGCTTTCGGCTCGCGTGGCCGGGGGCGAGGATATTTTCCATGTGATTCCGTGCTGCATCTTCGGAGATAATAATGAGAAGGAGGTGCAGGCCGGTGAGTTCCCGCTTCTTTGCAAGCAAACGGGCAAGGGAGAAGGCGAGGAAAGCGGAGCCGCAAAGGAGAGCGAGGACGTCTTCCGGGCACCCTTCTGGGCATTCCGGGCGGATCGTGCAGCGATGCCGCTGTCGGCCGTTTGCACGAAGGGAGGGACATTGGCGGTCACGGTGGATCCCTATGACAGCATCGGCGGTGTTCCGAGCGGCGTATTTGCTGCGCTTGCGGACGTTTGCGGGATCAGTCTCGGATATGAAAATGCCCCGATCAGCTTCATCAATAAGCGGACGCCGGGAGAGCCGGTGAGTGAATGTGTGAAGAAAGGAGAGGTCTGCGGACGAATCTATTATGTTCCGGCTAAGGATGAGCCCCCGCGCCTAGCCATTCACAAGGTTATTCGTCAGGAGTATGACCTCCGGCATGAGCGGCCGGTGTATGAGAAGACATTCCGCGAAGCGGTGCAGGGGTGCCTGGATAGCTTCCTTACGATCAGCTGGAATCCGGAGACAAGAGAGTACACCAACTGCAACTGCCTGCCGCCGAAGGAGCCGGATCTTCATCCCTGGAGAAACGTGAAGGAAATCGGCTGGACGGGCGGCGGCGTTCTGGCATATCCGCTGGTGCTGGCCCAGGAGATTCTGGGAGATGAGGCAGCAGAGGCCATCCGCAAGGCGCGCTCCGGATATGAAATGTTCGATCAGATTGCCGGTGCCTATAATGAGGCATCCGGTCTGTTCTATGACCTGACCTCGCCCATTGATGAGGACACGGTGCAGGATCACCACAACGAATCCTCAGGACTTGCGAACGTGAAGGTACAGGCCAGGAGCGACCGCGCGCGGCACGTGAATGGCTGGTGGTCGGCATTTGGCCTGGCCAAGGACGTGCACTGCTCCTACACCGTGGGCAGCGCACTGCACTATATGCTGAAGACGATCGCCTTCCTGTCGCAGAGGGGGAAGTCATATCCCTCCTCCTGGCTGGAAAGTGCGCGCAAGGTGATGGATACGGTCATTGACCTGCAGAGGGATGACGGCGCCTTCGCCTATACCTACCGTGTTGACCGCAAGGAGGCGGCGGACTGGAACGGCTTTGCCGGCTGCTGGTTTGTCCCCTGCGCCGCATATATGTATCATCTGACCGGTGAGGAGCGTTACCTTGCGGCAGCCGATGCCGGACTTACTTACTACGCGTCCTATGTGGATACGCTGACCTGCAACGGAACGCCCATGGACACCTGGAAGTCACCGGACGAGGAAGGGAATCTTGCCTTTATCCGCGGCGCAAGACTCCTGCACGAGTACACCGGCGAGGCCAAATATCTGACAGCCCTCCAAAACGGCGCAGAGTATGAGTTCCTCTGGCGCTATGGTTATAAAACAAGGCCGCTCCACCGGCCGCTTATAAACGGCTGGAATTCCTGCGGCGGCAGCATTACCTCGGTATCGAATCCGCACATTCACCCGATGGGGATGATCGTGGACAGCGACCTGTATTATCTGGGACGTGTGACGGGAGATGACTATTATACGGACCGCGCACTGGACGGTACGGCGTGGATGATGCAGACCTTAGAGCTCTATCCGAAGGAAACAGGATACGGGCGGTACGGCGTCCTGTCGGAGCGGTGGTGCCCTTCGGACGGACTGGTGATTCAGAAGGATTCGGAAGGTGGCAGCTACAGCTCCTGGTATTCCTATAACCTGTGGGCCGGAGCAGCGGCCTTCGAGGAGGCCTGCGAGCGGTGCCTGGACGAGAATTAAACGGTATGGAATAGCGCACAGAAATCCAAGCATTGCAGTGAGGGACAGAATGTCCTCCGTATCTTTATCATAGTCAGGGAAGCAGTTCATATTTTCGGCAAGCAGCCGGAAAATATGAACTGTTTTTTCAAGCGTTAAATAATTACAATAATATTTGTATATCCTTATATTGAAAAAGTGTGATGCAGTTACAATGTGGTGCTTTGCGGTTCCGGTGGTATTTAAGCATTACCGAGAATATAAATGGGTTAAAAATTTAACAGAAACGGAGAATTAGGCTATGGACATGAAAAAAAGGCGAGACATGCAGATTGCTTATGTCGCAGATGATGCTGTCATGGAAGAAATGGCAGAGTGCAGGAAAAAACTGTTCCATGATGAAGAGATTGACGACGAGGCGTGGAATATGATATGTGCACAGTAGGTTTGTCAAGGAGGGGGACATGAGCAGCCGAATTTTGGATTTTGAAAAGTACACCGAGAAGGCACGTCAGGCAGTGGCAGAGGGACAGGTTCTCCTGCTGAATCAGAATCAGACACTTCCTATGCCGAAGGGAAGCCATGCTGCTGTGTTCGGAAGGATGCAGCTCCATTACTATAAGAGCGGTACCGGCTCCGGCGGCATGGTGAATGTAAATAAGGTGACCGGAATCCTGGAGGCGCTTGAGGAGAGCGAGGATGTGCAGGTGTATGAGCCTCTGGTGGACGTATACCGCAGCTGGGAGAAGGAGCATCCGTTTGATGAGGGCATCGGGTGGGGAAATGAGCCCTGGTCGCAGCAGGAAATGGAGCTGGAGGAGGCACTGGTAGAGGAGGCCGCCGGTCAGAATGAGTATGCCATCGTTATTCTGGCAAGAACCGCCGGCGAGGATAAGGACAACAAGACTCTGCCCGGGGCTTATTTTCTGACCTCTGCCGAGGAGGACATGCTGGACAAGGTGCGCAGGCACTTTGCCAAAATGGTCGTGCTGCTGAACACCGGGAGTATTATCGATATGCATTTTATCGACAGGTATCATCCGGATGCGGTGATGCAGGTCTGGCAGGGAGGAATGATCGGCGGCCTTGGAACGGCTGATGTTCTCACCGGCAGGGTATGCCCGTCCGGGCGCCTGTCGGATACGATTGCAGCACAGATATCGGATTATCCCTCGGACCCGTATTTTGGAGGGCTGGAGCAGAACATCTATGCAGAGGATATCTATGTGGGATATCGTTATTTTGAATCTGCTGCAAAGAGCAAGGTGTTGTATCCGTTCGGCTTCGGCCTTTCCTATACAACCTTTGCAAAGACGGCCGATGAATTTAACTTCGCGGATGATCAGGTATCCTTCCGGGTGACCGTGACGAACAGCGGCCTGGCAGCAGGCAAAGAGGTCGTTCAGGTCTATGCGAAGGCTCCGATGGGGCAGCTGGGCAAGCCGGCCAGGGTGCTGATCGATTTTAAGAAGACAAGGGAATTAGCGCCCGGAGAGAGCGAGACCCTTACATTTACAATTCCGTCATCGGTGTTCGCCTCCTACAATGACCGCGAGACAGCACAGATGCCGATCGGATGGATTCTGGAAGCCGGCGAGTACACCATCTATGCAGGGGACAATGTGCGCGATGCGAAGGCTGTCGGCAGCTTTACGCTGGAAAGGCTCCGGGTTGTGGAGACGTGCCGCAGCGCCATGGCTCCGAAAACTGCCTTTGAGCGTATGAAAATGACGGCTGCCAAGGAGCAGCAAGGAGCTGACGGCGATTACGTGATCGCCATGGAGGATGCTCCGCTGCGGGCGATTTCTCCGGAGGAAAAGAGAAAGCAGGAGCTCCCAGGCGACCTTGTGATAACCGGAGACCGCGGCATAACACTTGCCGATGTCAAGGCTGGGAAGGCAACGCTCGACGAATTTGTTGCGCAGCTGACCGAAGAGGAGCTTGCCTGCATTGTGCGCGGAGAAGGTATGGGGAGTCCAAAAGTCACTGCCGGGACGGCAGCTGCCTTCGGCGGCGTCACAAAGTCTCTTCTTGAAAAGGGCATTCCGTGCGGCTGCTGCGATGACGGTCCGTCCGGCATGCGCCTCGACAGCGGAATGAAGGCATTCAGCCTTCCGAACGGGACACTGCTCGCCTGCACCTTTAATACACAGCTGAATGAGGAGCTGTATGCCTTTACGTCCATTGAAATGGTCAAGAACCGCGTGGATATTCTGCTGGGGCCCGGCATGAATATTCACAGACATCCGCTAAACGGCCGTAATTTTGAATATTTTTCAGAGGATCCGCTGCTCACCGGCAAAATGGCGGCCGCACAGATCCGGGGGCTGAAGCGTGCAGGTGTGACCGGCTCCCTGAAGCACTTCTGCGGGAATAACCAGGAAACAAAGCGTCACACCTCCAACAGCATCGTCTCGGAGCGTGCGCTGCGCGAAATCTATCTGAAGGGCTTTGAAATTGCGGTGAAGGAGGCCAAGGCAGATGCTGTGATGACGACCTACGGACCGGTAAACGGCATCTGGACCTCCAGCAATTATGACCTGGTTACCGACATTCTCCGGAAGCAGTGGGGGTTTGACGGCGTGGTAATGACGGACTGGTGGGCGTATGTCTGCAGGGAAGGTGCCCAGCCGGCGAGGACGGATTTTGCTGCGATGCTGCGGGCACAGAACGACCTTTACATGGTTTGCCCGGATTCGGAGCAGAACAAGCACGGCGACAATACGATTGAATCGCTGCGGGACGGATCATTGACAGTGGGCGAGCTGCAACGCAGTGCGAAGAACATCTGCCGCTTTCTGATGCATACGCATGCCTTTAAGAGGCTGCAGAATGTGGGCGATGCAGACGATACAATAGAAGTTCTCGGCGCCGAGGAGGGCTTTGAGGAGTGTGCCAAGGACCTGACCTATTACAAGGTCGGTGAGGAGATCGTGATTGATCTGTCCGGGTACGAGATTTCCAAGGGTACCAGCATCGATTTCGCATTGGATCTGGAGTATCTGGGCTATTACAAGGCAGAGCTCACAGCCAAATCTGACCTGGGAGAGCTGGCACAGATTCCGGTTACACTGTCCTTTGCCGGGACGCCCCGCGGCGTATATACCTTCAACGGTACGAATGGTCAGTGGGTAACACAGACCCGGGAGGCCGACCTTGGCATGAAATATGCGGTCATTCGGCTGTACTTCCCGCAGAACGGCATTGAAGTCCGGCAGATCCGGTTCGTCTATGACCGTCCGTTTGCGTGAAAAGTACTTTACAGGTTTTATGATTCCGTGCATAATTGCACAATAATTGTTTTTTCAGAGCAAGACAATGGAGTCCTGCGGAGGATTGCCAAAGTGCAGCCCTCCCGGGACTTTTTTGGTCTGCAGAAAGAGGAAGAGCGTGCTCAAATTCATACTGAAGCGCATTGGCATCATGATGGTTGCCATGTTCATGATCATATTGCTGACATTCTGCCTGATGCATGCCATTCCTGGCGGCCCCTTTACCAATACCAAGGGAGTGCCGGAAGAGGTCACGGCTGCTATGGAGGCCAAATACGGACTGGACCAGCCGATGCCGATACAGTTTTTCAATTATCTGAAAAACCTGCTCCGTGGTGATCTGGGACCGTCATACAAATATACCGGCAAAACCGTAAATGACTTTATTACAACTGGGGCGCCGGTTTCTGCCAGACTCGGACTCGTTACGCTTGTGTTCGTACTGGTAACATCAATTCCGATGGGAATTGTAGCGGCACTGAAGAACAACCACTGGCAGGACATGCTGCTGATGGCCATCGCAACCATTGGCGTGACCATTCCTTCTTTTGTCATTGCATCCGTTCTGATTTACGTATTCGCATTTAAGCTTAACGTGCTGCCGACCTTTGGACTGGACAGCTGGAAGAGCTATATTCTGCCGATGATTGCCATGGGCGGTTATTCGGTCAGCTATCTGGCCAGACTGATGCGGTCAAGCCTTCTGGAGGTCATGGGACAGGATTATATTCGCACTGCCAGAGCAAAGGGCTTAACAGAGTTTGCGGTTGTAACCAGGCATGCACTGCGGAATGCATTGATCCCGGTTATCACTGTTCTGGGGCCTACGGTGGCAGGACTGCTGACGGGCAGCTTTGTCATTGAGAAAATCTTTGCCATACCGGGGATCGGCTATTATTTTGTGAACAGTGTGACACAGCGTGACTACACAACCATCATGGGAGTGACAATTTTCTTTGCTGCCTTTTTGATGGCAATGGTCCTTTTGGTGGATATTTTTTATTGTCTGATCGATCCGAGGATCAAATTCGAGTAATCGGCGAATGCAGCCTTCAAAAGCGGCAGACAGCGAGCAGCGCAGCAGTTTGAGTCCGGATATGGGAGTGGATATATATGGAAGAACAGCAGAACAAATGGGCACCGCTGGAGACTGACAGCAGTGATCGGGAGAAGATCTGGTCCAAGAGCAGAACCTTTGCCGGTGACGTATGGTTCCGGTTTCGGCATAAGCCGACGGCGATTGCAGGATTTTTCCTGATTGTCATTTTGGCTTTATTCGCCCTTGCGGGGCCTCTTTTTACCTCCTACGACTACGCACAGCAAAATTTGGAGGTTGTGAACGTGCCACCGGTCATGAAGGTGTATGAGGCACCCGGCGGAGGCTATATGTACATCACGACGGCTCTGAAGGTGGTGAGTGTGAGCGCGGACGGCAGGCTGGGCAGCCAGCTAAGCCGTGTGCGGGAGGAAAATGAGAAGTCGATGACCATCTTTGACGCAAACGGCACTGAGGTCGCCCTGTACTATGGCGGTTCACGGTACGTTATGGCAGATGAAAGCACCGGCAACATCTATCCCTCCAGAATCATCTGGAATACATCTTATCTACTGGGGACGGATTCTCTGGGACGAGATATTTTGACAAGACTGATGTACGGGACACGTATTTCGCTGATGGTCGCGCTGATGGCGACCATTGTAAACATGATCATCGGCATATTGTACGGCGGTATATCGGGCTATATCGGCGGCAATGCGGATATGATTATGATGCGGGTGGTCGATGTTATTTCAACCATTCCGCTCACGTTGTACGTCATCCTGATCATGCAGGTTCTGGGCTCAGGCCTGCAGAGCATTGTGGTTGCCCTGGGCAGTGTGTACTGGGTGGATATGGCACGAGTGGTTCGAGGCCAGATCCTGAGTCTGAAGCAGCAGGAGTTTGTTCTGGCGGCCAGGACCATCGGTTCCTCCTCGAGGACCATCCTTCTGGAGCATCTCATTCCGAATGCGCTGGGTTCCATTCTGGTGACAATGACGATGCTGATTCCTTCCGCCATATTCATGGAGGCATTTCTGGGATATCTGGGAATCGGTCTTCAGCCGCCGCTGGCCAGCCTTGGAACGATGTGTAACGATGCCTCAGCCAATCTGCGGACGAGTCCGCACGAGCTGCTGATTCCGGCGCTTATGATCTGTGCAATTATGTTCGCATTTAACTTTGTGGGCGACGGCCTGCGTGATGCGATGGATCCGAAATTGAAGAAATAGTAGTAGCTGTTTCGCACGCGCATCTCGATTTTCTTTCGGAAAATTCTGATGCGGTTAAAAGGGTAAACCCAATGAATGAAGCAATTTTACAGGTGGAGGATCTGAAGACATCCTTTTTCACCTCTGCCGGAGAGGTTGAGGCGGTTCGCGGCGTCAGCTTCACGGTGCATAAGGGAGAGATCCTCGGTATTGTGGGAGAATCCGGGAGCGGCAAGAGCGTGACATCCATGTCTTTGCTGCGTCTATTGGCAGACACTGCCCGCATCAAAAGCGGCAGCGCAATGTTCGAGGGAATGGATCTTACAAGGATTGGCATGAAAAAGCTGCGCGAAATACGCGGTTCGAAAATAGCCATGGTTTTCCAGGATCCGATGTCCAGCCTGAATCCATTGATTCCGGTAGGAAGGCAGGTTTCGGAGATGATGCATGTCCATCATCCGGACTGGTCGGCAAAGGAGCTGGAGGATAAGACACTGCAGCTGTTCCGGGATGTGCGCATCCCGGAAGCGGAAAAGCGCCTGAAATCCTTTCCGCATGAATTCAGCGGCGGCATGCGCCAGCGTGTCATGATCGCTATGGCCCTGTCCAATCATCCGGATCTGTTGATTGCGGATGAGCCGACCACAGCACTGGATGTTACCATTCAGCATCAGATTCTGAAGCAGATGAGAGGTCTTCAGCGGGAGTACGGCACCAGTATCATGTTCATTACGCACGATCTGGGTGTTGTGGCTGAGCTGTGCGACCGGGTGGTTGTCATGTACGGCGGTCTTGTGATGGAACAGGCAGACATTAAGGACCTGTTTGCTAACCCGCTTCACCCATACACCATGGGTCTTCTGGCCTCCATTCCGGGCTTGAATAAGGATAAAAAAGAACGACTGCAATCTATTCCGGGGAGCCCGCCGGATATGACAAGGCCGCCAAAGGGATGTCCCTTTGCCAGCCGGTGTTCATATGCACGCAATATCTGTGCCGGCGAATGTCCGCCGTTTGTGGAAATCGGGAATCGCTGTGCACGCTGCTGGCTGTTGCAGCCGGATGCTCCCTCGGAGGGGAATCCGATGCGGGAGAGACTTGCAAGAGCGCAGGAAGGGATTCTGTGATGGAAGAGCCAATTTTACAGGTGGAGCACCTGACGAAATTTTTTGATGTCGGTCCGAATGCAAAGGTCCATGCCGTGGATGATGTGAGCTTTACACTGCGCAGAGGGCGCACCTTTGGACTCGTGGGAGAATCCGGCTGCGGCAAGAGCAGCTGCGCCCGAACCATCATACGGATCTATGAGCCGAGTGGCGGACGGATTGTTCTGGATGGGCAGGATATTACCCATATGAAGCAGCGGCAGCTTCAACCGATCCGCCGCAATATGCAGATGATTTTCCAGGATCCCTATGCATCACTGAATACCCGCATGACGGTGCGGGACATCATTGCGGAGCCATTAAAGGCACACAATGTATGCCAAAGCCGTAAGGAGGCAGATGAGAAAATCTATGCCATGCTGGAGCGTGTCGGACTTACGGCAGAGCATGCTGGCAGGTATGCCCATGAGTTTTCCGGCGGGCAGCGCCAGCGCATTGGCATTGCACGTGCGCTGATACTGAATCCGGAGCTGGTAATCTGTGATGAGCCCATTTCGGCATTGGACGTTTCAATCCAGGCCCAGGTGGTAAATCTGCTGCGGGATTATCAACAGGCAGAGGGGACCTCTTATCTTTTCATAGCGCATGATCTTTCGATGGTGCGATATGTATCGGATGATGTGGGGGTTATGTATCTGGGACAGCTGGTAGAGACCTGCGAGGCGGAGGAGATTTATGAAAAGCCGCTTCATCCATATACAAAGGGACTTCTCAGCTGCATTCCGATTGCAGATCCTGAGCTGGCCCGTGCGCAGGACAAGCCTGGAATTGAGGGCGATTTGCCGAGTCCTGTCAATCCCGGACCGGGGTGCCGCTTCTGCAAGCGTTGTCCGTATGCGAAAGCTGTCTGCAGTGAGCAGACGCCCGAGCTGCGGGAAGCAGCGCCGGGACATATGGTGGCCTGTCATCTGTACAGCGAAGGATGATCTGCAGATGGGCGAGAGGATCTCGCAAAAAGGCGGTCTTGTTTGAGATGCCTTACCTTGAGGAGCGTTTTTCATCCCGCTGTAATTTTGTTACTGTTGGGCAGGATGTGAAACAAATATAGCAGAAAGGATTGCAGCAGCCTGGCAATCCGGTAGTGATGGGGGCCTGACCCCCGGACATGTTTCAGGAGAGGAGACGTTTTATGAAAAAGAAGGCAATCAGTGCCGCAATGATCGGCGCGCTGGTGGTCTCTTTGCTGGCCGGATGCGGCAGCAGTGAGCCCCAGAACATCTCGGATGTTGCGGCAACGACGAATGCTGCGGCTACAGCTTCAACCGATGCGTCAGGAGAGGAGAGTCCCAGTGATGCCACGCAGGAAGTAACCTTTGTGCTGAGCAACATTCCGGACGGTTTGGACCCGGGAGTTACCAACAACTCGTTCGCACAGTATGTGCTGACGAACTGCTTCGAGGGTCTGGTAACCTACGATGCGTCAGGATCTGTGGTTGGAGGAGATGCTGAGTCCTGGGAGATCAGTGACGACGGTTTGACCTATACATTCCACCTTCGTGACGGACTGAAGTGGAGTGACGGCTCCGATCTTACGGCTGAGGATTACGTGTATTCCATTCAGCGTGTACTGACGCCTGAGACCGCCGCACAGTATGTCAGCATGGCAACAGATTACATTGCCAATGCACAGGAATTCTATGACGGCACCGCTACAGCCGATGAGCTGGGTGTAAAGGCAGAGGATGCGAGGACGTTGGTGATCACGCTGAAGCAGCCGACATCATACTTTATCGATATTCTGAGCATGTGGGTATTTGACCCGGTGCAGAAGGCTACGGTAGAGGCCAACGGTGATAAGTGGGCGACCCAGGCGGATACCTACATCGGAAACGGTCCCTTCAAGGTTACTGGAATGAGCATGAACGAAAATGTCATTCTGGAGAAGAACGAGAACTACTGGGATGCCGAGAATGTGACGCTGGATAAGATTACCTACCGCTATGTGCTCGACCAGGCAACGGCTCTGACTGCCTATGAGTCCGGCGAGGTGGATGGCGTGGACTGCGTTCCTTCTTCAGATTATGCAAGACTGAAGGCGAACAATGCCGGTGTACAGACCAGCACCAGCTACGGAACCGTTTACTATGACATCAACTGCAGTGCGGCACCGCTGGACAATGCCCTGGTACGAAAGGCGCTGTGTCTCGCCATTGACCGCCAGTCCATCATTGACAATGTCGTACAGGTTGAGGCGGAGCCTGCCTACAGCTTCCTGGCGCCGGGTTACGTTGTAGACGGCAAGGATATCACGGCTGATCGTGGCACCTATGGCCTGAGCGCAACCGCTGATGTAGAGGGCGCACAGGCTGCATTGGCAGAAGCCGGCTATCCGAACGGTGAGGGCTTCCCTACGCTGCAGCTGAGCTACTATGAGAACGATACGGTGAAAAAGGTTGTTGAGGCCATGGCAGAAATGCTCAAGAACAACCTGAACATTAACGTTGAGGTATCCTCTGCAGAGTGGTCGATTTTCTATGATGATGTGCAGCAGGGCAACTACATGGTTGCTGCGATGGGATGGAGTGCTGATTACTTAAATCCCATGAGCTTCCTTCCGCTGTGCAAGACAGATGATTCCACCAACAATCTGTTCTATTCAAATGCAGAGTATGACGCACTGGTGGAGCAGGTCATGGCAGAGAGTGATCCTCAAAAGGCGGCAGAGCTTACCATGGAAGCGGACGCAATTGTATCGAACGACTATGTGGTGCTCCCGCTGTATTACAAGAACAACAATTATCTGATGCATGACAATGTGAGCGGATATTACATGAATGCATCCGGTATGTTGTACTTCCGGAATGCGAAAGTTTCATAAGCGGGAATTCGAGAAATGAAATGTGTGATTGACACAGCCGGCTTCGGGAAAATGGTATTTACCTTATATCCTGAGTACGCGCCGATTACGGTAGAGAATTTTGTAAAGGTCGCCCGAAGTGGCTTCTACGACGGGCTGTGCTGGTGCCGGATTGTAAAGGACTATGTGATACAGGGCGGCTCGCCGGACAACGATATCATGACAGACAGCAAGTGGCACATTAAGGGTGAGTTCGCTGCAAACGGCGTCAGCAATCCTCTGCAGCACATTCGCGGCGCGCTGTCTATGGCGCGGGATGATGACCCGGATACGGCGGGGACGCAGTTCTTTGTAGTTCACGAGGATGCGCCAAAGCTGGATGGCCGGTATGCGGCTTTTGGCGAAATGGAGAAAGGCTTCGATGTGCTGGACGCCATTGCGGCGCTTCCGACTTATGGGGCGGAAACCTGGAATAAGCCGGTTAGTATGCCGGTGATTACGAGCATTACCATTGAAGAATGAGGCAGTGTGCGGAATCGGAAAGCTTGGGAACCAATGAGAAAAGGAGAGCAGCGGGAGCTGCTCTCCTTTTTATCATTGATTTCATGGTATAATTCAAACGTCTATCCTCTCGATCTCGGATGCAGCTGTACCCATTCCTGCAGCTGCTCTTTGTTTAGTCCAGAGCGTTTCATTGCATCCGAAAGGGAGAGAATTCCGTCCCTGACCAGAGAACCGTAATTAGCCAGACGTTCTTCCTGATGCCCTCTCTCAAGTCCTTCCTTGAGCCCTGCCTCCCTTGCATCCTTCCTGGCCAGCATCTGCATATATTCAAATTCCATGAAGTCCCTCCTTGTCTCAGCATTTAGCTTGGCCTTCTGAACCCGCTGTTCAACCTCCTCACAAAAAGCTCCCACAGGTTCCTTGCCGTTGATGAGATCGAGAAAATTTTTGAGCTCTGGGAGAATCCCTTCTCCGGAACCTTGCGTGTTCAGGAATACCTTCGCAGTGCCGTCATTCAGCGCAAGATTGTGATCGTCTTGCTCGTCCATCATGCACTGATAATAACGAGTGCGCCGTGCTTCATTTCCGCGGCTCTCCAGTTGCATTTCCACATCAAAAACACGACCGTCAATTTCGGAATAGACGTCGAAGCGAACACTCTTGCTGCCAAACGGGCCTGCAAATGTCATCTGCGGCGAATGATTCTCGACCTTCGTGAGCTTCAGCTCCGGGAAAATGAGCTGCATCAGCCGCAGGAAGATGCTCTTGTCTCGCATAATGCAGGAAAAGATAAAGTCGTTTCCAATTCCTGCCTGTTCCCAACGTTGCTCCAGAATCTTCTGCTGCTGATCGGATGCGGTGAAGGTAACCTTGTTGTTGCATGTTCTTGTCATTTCTGCCTCCTGTAAAAGGTGGTGCAGGAGATTCGTGAACCCGTGGCCCAATTGATCATTACTGGTTCTATCTGCGAAGCTCCTGCGATTAAAGGGTAATGAATGCATAAGCTTCGTTCGATGTGAATCAGATGAGATCAAGACGTGGCCGAGGCAATGTGTCCGGCGGTACGCGCAGAAATGAACCGTGCTATGCAATTAAGCTCAGTGTAGCAGGAAAAGAGAGATATTAACAGGAGAAACCCGGCGTATATGATCGATTTTGTGATAGTCAATCGTGTATAATTCAGTTGATATCAAGATCGAAATCCGACGCCACGGGGTGGCAAGGTATTAGGCTTGGAACAGATCCTAATAAATACGGTAACAGATACCAGTGATTTAGAATTACTCGCCAAGGCGCTACTGGCACATTTTTCATGCAGCGAAATCGCTGAATAGATTTGCCAAAATACGGCCGAGCAACCATTCACAGCCGCGAGTGGGAGGTATAAAAATGCGTAGCTTTAACGATCAGAATGACAATGTAATGAATGAAAACAAGATGTCCAAGCTGGCCAAGGGTGTTCTGGCAGCAGGATTTGCAGTCGGCGGAGCAGCCTCCTTCGGCGGAATTGATGTAATGGCTGCAGAGGGCGAGGAGATCCCTGCAGTTGAAACAGAGGGAAGTGCTCCGGTAGAGCAGAGCGAGGGCTCCATTGAGCCCAGCGGCGATTCCGGATCCAATGACAACAACTCCAGCAGCGATTCTGGCTCAAGCGACAACAACTCCGGCAATGATTCCGGTTCAAACGATAACGGGGGCAGTAATGATGCTGCTTCAAACGATAGTAGCACTGGCAATGATGCCGCTTCGAGTGACAATAGCGCCAACACGGATACTGGGGCAAATAACGTCGAAGCTGTGAGCGAATCGACCACAAATGGCAGCGATGCTGTCATCGGCGAAGCAGCTGGTGGTAGTGCATCTGTAGCGGATGGGAGCAGCATTGTCGATGCAGGCAATGCAGATTCGAATTCTGCTGACAGCGCGGTTAACGATGGAACTGCAAGCAGTGCGGAAACAGAGGGGATATCTGCGGATGGAACCGCAAACGCCGGAACCGGTGAAGCAGCCGGTGACAACGCGATCACGGATGGAACTGCCGGTCAGGCAACGGAACAGGTACCTGCCGCAGAGGTTGTAAACCAGACAACAGGAGCAGCGTCTGCGACGGAGACAGCAGCTTCCAATACTACTTCTGCAAATTCTGCAGCAAGCAGCTCCTCCGCTGAGAAAACGGCAGAAAAAGCCATGGATACGACCAATCCTGGCACACTGGTGGATAAGGCGAACAATCCGTCTGTAGAAAGCTCCTCCGGTAACGGAAAGGAAACTACGACTACCACAACGGAGTACAAGAAGGATGTTGATGCAGGCACCTCCACCACCACTACCGTTGTAGATAAAACAACTACGGTGACGGATAAATCCACCCTGCATAAGGACACATCTTCCACCACGACTTATCGCGACGGTAATTACGTTGTCACAGAAGGGAAATACGTCGAGGATGTCAAGACGGAGGAGAAGAAGACTACAACCGAAATTACAACCACCGATGAACAGGTGAAGGATGAGATTGTAAAAAAGGCGGAAGAGGAGAAAAAGAAGCTAGAGGAAAGCGGTGACACTTCCAAGGATATCACCATCAAAGAAGTGAGCACGGCCTATGATCTGCTGGATAAGGACGGAAATGTGGTTGGCGACGTCACGAAGTACGTCGGCGATCTTGTTCTGATGGATGGACAGAAGTTCTCGGTGGATACGGATTCAAACGGAACAAGGATCACGTACATCGACAAGGATGGAAAAGAGCAGACTATAGAGTCTTCGAAGAACAAGGAATTGTTTAGTGCAATTGTATCGGCTGCGGAGAAGAATGCGGAAACGAAAGTTGAATATACCTTAGACGGAAGGAACATCACAGAGGCGGTAGGAGATCTTAGCTTCGTAGATGGCCAGCAGTTTACAATTGATCAAACGACTGACAAGACGGGAACGAAGACAACGATCAGCTATATAGATGCAGCTGGAAAAAAGCAGACAGTTGATGCTGAAACGGATCTTGGGAAAGCGTTGCTTGATGCAGTAAAGGAATACAAGACGCAGACCGAATATACCTTGGATGGAAAGAGTGTAACGGATGCGGTAGGAGATCTTAGCTTCGTAGATGGCCAGCAGTTTACAATTGATCAAACGACTGACAAGACGGGAACGAAGACAACGATCAGCTATATAGATGCAGCTGGAAAAAAGCAGACAGTTGATGCTGAAACGGATCTTGGGAAAGCGTTGCTTGATGCAGTAAAGGAATACAAGACGCAGACCGAATATACC
>CAVGIV010000013.1:24886-47694 GCA_963629395.1 Paludibacteraceae bacterium
AACAGAACTTGGGAAGGCAATACTTGCGGAGGTAGAGGGAAAGTATAAGACGCAGACCGAATATACGCTGAATGGAAAGAGTATCACAGAGGCGGTAGGAGATCTAAGCTTTGTAGACGGTCAGAAGTTCACGATTGACAAGAGTGGAAATACAGTCACGATCAGCTATAAAGTTGCCGGAGAGGAAGAAGCTCGGACAATTGATACAAAAACAGAACTTGGGAAGGCAATACTTGCGGAGGTAGAGGGAAAGTATAAGACGCAGGCTGAATACACTCTGAATGGTGAATCAATCACAGACGCAGTGGGCAATCTGCAGTTTGTGGATGGACAGGAGTTCAACGTTGAATATTCATCTACGACGGGGAAAAAGAGTGTCTCCTATATTGACCCGGCGAGCAAAGAGACCGTTTATATCTCGGAGACAGATAACAAAGGGCTTTTTGATGCGCTTGTGAGTGCAGTGACAAAGGATGCGTCGTGGAGTAAGAATGTTAGCTACACAATTGATGGGACAGAAATTACGGTTGAAGAAAGCGAACTGATAAAAGATATCGAGAAGCTGACATTCTATGTAACATTAGAAGACCAGCAATATACTGTGAAGTATAAAGATACGGATGGGAGTGTGCATACACTCGACGCTGGAACATTAAAGGATAAAATGATCCAGGCTGCCCAAGGAAGATTTACACCTGGAGGCAGCACACTGATCGATGAGCATGACGAGGAGGGCCTGCTGGAGTTTGCGGATAAACATGGAGCAGGTACATACCGTGAATATATTCAAGACTCCTCTGGGAATATTGTCGGAGAGAAGGTAATTCATGTACAAAAGGATGTTGCAACCGGATCTGTACATGTAAGCTCAAAGACATGGATGTATTCTGGGAATCCGTATGGAGTGACCTATGGAGATGATTCTAATTTGTCGGCACTACGTTCACTGATTGGTGAATATGGTGTTGTTGCCCAGAGTATGTCGACTGCGGAGTCAGAAACCAATTTCAGAATTGGCCTGCTGACGAGTGCCACACAGCAGATCGGGCAGACTGGAGATAAGCTGTTTGTTGGATCTACGACGGGCGTTGGGAGTAAGATCACTATTGAGGATATTGCGTCAGATGTAAAGTCTATACGAGTGAAAGATGGCATAACTACAGAGGTTATTATCGAAAACAAGAATGCGTCAGTAGTGAAAGGCAACGAAGCAAATTCATATATTGTAACTATTACTCATGAGGATGGGACGATTACAACAACAGAATTCAAGAGTAATAATAAAGGGTTTGTTGTGCGATGCATTACCCCTGGAGTTGAAAGGCAAACTGTATCTGAGGTACGCGAGGAGGCTAAAAATCTAGCTGCAAAATTGGCGGCAACCACAGCAGATAAAGGAACAACGATTACGGTAGGAAGTGATCAACACATTCACATCAACACGCAGAATGTTTCTGCAACCTCAGAGTGTGCTTATGATGTTGTTCACGTCGATGCGGGCGCGGCAAGAAATCAATACGGAAACAACAGTTATTTGACATTTAAACTGGATAATGAGTCTACATACATTGTAAATCAGGATGGATGGTTAAACTTTGATGCAAAGAACAACCAGGTTATTGTGGTTAATGTAGATACATCGGGGCTAGATAGCACTGATACAATTGATTTGACTCAATTCTATCTTGGAAGCAAGGCATCCGGAAATATGGATCATACTGCAGACTCCCAGAGAATTGTGTTCAATTTTGGCAGCTACAGTGGAAATTTGAAAATTGTAGGAGCATTCGCCGGCTTTATTATTGCGCCGGATGCGAATGTAGAGGTGGCGAGCAGTACGGTAAATGGCGGACAAACGATCTGCAGCAACCTAAAGTTGACAGGTGTAGAATTTCATAATTCGGGCTATACCGAAAGTTCAAGATCTGCTTCTGCGTGGAGAATTTATGACAACTCAAACGTTGCACAGCTCAAAGTGGACAAGCAGCAGAGTGGCTCCGTGAAGATCCAAAAAACGGAAGTACAGCGAGCAGAAGTATCAATTGATAGAAAAGACACGGAGAGAGCAGACGTTAGCATTAGCCGAAAGGAAGTTGAACGAGCAGAAGTGTCAATCAATAGAAAAGACACGGAGAGAGCAGACGTTAGCATTAGCCGTAAGGAAATTGAACGAGCGGAAGTGTCAATTAATAGAAAAGACACGAAGAGAGCAAGCGTTAGTATTGGCCGTAAGGATGTTGAACGCGCTGAGGTTGCTATCAATCGATTGGATACAACCAGTGCGACCGTTAACATTCAGCGTAGTGATAAACTACAGGGATCGGTATCAATTAGGAGACTTTTGACACGTCACGGTGAAGCCTCCATAGACAAGAAATTCAAGGTTGTTCTGGAGCGCACGGAGCGCAAGAGCGAGAAGGGACGCTGGCAGGAGCGCAGGCCGGATCGCAGACCGGAGGAAGGCGACACGGATACCGACACCGACACTGATACGGACACCGATACCGACACTGATACGGATACTGATACCGACACCGACAGGGAGGTATTGGGAGCTACCCGAGACAGAGAGCAGGGCAATGGCGGAAAGGTACTGGGAGCAACCAGAGGCCGCGGAACCGGTGACGAAGGCAATATTGCAGGTTCGCTGCTGGCAATGCTGACCAGCGGAGGCCTGCTAGGATTTGGTGCGAAGCGCCGTAGCCGTCGGGATCGCAGGAAGTAATTCGCGAATCCGTGCAGAGGATTCGATTCAAGGAAAGCTGCGGAGCAGCAATTTTGCGAATGGACTCGGAATAGTTGCGGAAAGTGTTATCATGGACAGTAGGCCATAGTGAGAGGTTTGGCTGACAGAAGGAACTGATACGAATGCAGGCATTGCACCTGCATGTGGGAACAGCGGTTTGTCCGTTTTCGGACGAAGACCACCCGCATGCAGGTGCTGCTTTTGTGACTGCCGATTACGCTTACGGCGGTACCGGAAGGCGGACAGCACTTGAAACAAAAATCAAGGAAATGCAAGGATACAACTTCACATCGCCTGCTGCTGGGAAGAGCGTCCTACGCACTCTTGATCATGGCAGTCTACCTGCTGGGACGTACCATTCAGATTCCGTGGGTCGTACCGGAGATCGCAGATACGCAGGAGGGAATTCAGGGGCTGGTGGCCAGCATCCTGGGGAGCAGCCGGGATAAGACCTCCTTGTTCTCTCTGGGACTGATGCCGTGGATCGCTGCGATGGTTGTGGTGCAGGTGTTCCAGCACCTGACCAAGGACCGGAAGGAGAAGCGCTCCCAGGCGCGGGCTAACTGGATTATGTTGATTCTGGCGGCGGGGATTGCAGCCTTGCAGGCGTGGATGAACGCGGCGGAGATGGAATATCGCTCCGTGAGCGGAGTGAGTCAGGGCACGCTTCAGGTGATGACAGCGGTGCTGCTATTGGCAGGTTCCTTTGTGATTAAGTGGCTGTCGGACCGCAATACGCAGTGGGGCATCGGCGGTCAGGGACTTTTGATTGTAATCAATACGCTGGGGAGCCTTGCCAGAATGGTGATGTCCTATCTGGCAACGGCATTCGTTGCGGAATCGATGCAAGGACTGATCAAAAAGCTGTTGATTGGAATGTTGACTTGTTTGGTCATTGTTACTATGATGCTGTTTATGGAAGGAACCGAATTCCGGACAACGGTGCGGCGCGTACTGATCAACAACCAGTATGCGGACAAGGATTATATTGCCATTCGAATGAACCCGGTGGGAACAATGCCGGTAATGTATGTGATGTCAATTTTTACAGTGCCGTACTATGTTTTAAAGATCCTGGATCGTCTGCAGCCAGGAACGGCATGGGTGCAGCGTGGGCTCCGTGATCTGAATCTTAATACGGTTCCCGGAGTTATGATTTTCGGAATAATTCTCTGGCTTTTGACGATGGTTCTGGCAGCGATCTTTGTACAGCCGGGAGAGATAGCGGAAAATCTTCAAAGGCAGGGGGACTTTCTGGACGGTATTGAACCGGGCAAGCCGACGATGCGTCATCTGACTGGGCAGACACGGATTGCCTCTGTCCTGAGCGCAGCCGTATCCAGTGCGCTGGTGCTGCCGATGCTGTATGTGCATGCGAAGTGGGGCAGCTATTCCGCTTTTTACACCATGCCGATGACGGTGATGATTTTGGTCGGCATGGTAATGAGCATTCTGGAGGAGCTGAAGGTTTACAGGACGATGGAACAGTACAGGATGTTCCTGTGAGGTGTAGCAATGTACCATTTTATACCCTCGTGGTACGAAGAGAATAGTTGGGCGGCCCGGTATGTGCCGTGGTATCAGGAGACGGATGCGTCCACTTTTGATGATACCGTGAACCAGATTCGTTTGTTCCGGGAGGCCGGAGAGGAAACGGAGCTGGTGTGTCTGGCGTATATGCCGAACCTGCGCCGATTTCTGCACAGGGAAAATATCTATCCCATCCCATTCTGGTCTGCCTTTGATGCACTGCAGGGCGTGACGTGGGAGAAGCCGGCAGTGTTGTCTTATGAGGAGCTGCCCTGGCCGATCGGGATTGAATGGGTATATCAGCCGGCGAAGGTGCTGGCTTATCTGAGCGGTAACCTGTACGCAAGCATTGAGTTCGAGGAAAGCGGTTCCCTGTGCTGGGTACAGTACTATGAAACGCGGGAAGGGCAGAGTGTGCTGAGCCGCCGGGATATCTATGATGACCGCGGATTTCGCTCCAGCTCCGTCTGGTACTGGGGGGGACAGCCCCGGAGACAGGAGTATTACTCGCCGAAGGGCGACCTGTGCTTTTACGAGAATTTAAAGACGGGTGAGATCACACGCTTTGTGGAATGGCCGGTGAGAACGCAGGAAAAGGGTCGCATCCGCACGTGGGGGACAGACCGGCTGGGACGCATGGGCGGCGTTCACATTGAGGCCATCCGGTATCGATGCATGGAGGATCTGATCCGGGAGGCGGCAAGGGACTTTTTTCGGAAACGATTGGACCGTGAGCCGTATGTGGTTGCCGCCAATGCGCAGCACAATGCAATGCTGCTGGAGCTTTTGAAGGAGGGGGCAGATCAGGATGTCGTTCTGTCCTTTTTCGGGGACCGATATGATCTGTTGGACAAGGAGAGCTTGCTGAGGGATACTGCAGCGGCAGGACTGGTGGTGACAGATACGGAGAATGCGGCCAAACGAATCTGCGAAGCCGGTGTTCCGGGAGAGAAGATTTACGATATCTCACCGTTTGATACGCGTTTGTCATTGGGAAGAAGTCAGCAGATCAAGGAACTGAAGGTTTTCATGCCGCTGGACGGGCTGGAGGGTATTTTCCGGCAGAAGGCATTGCGGCAGATGTTCGAATATATGAAACGAAATACGAATGTGATTCTGCAGGTCGGTACGAGGAAGAGCCGCAGCGAGCAGGAGGCGATGACGGAAGAGATACGGACGGTTCTTGAGGACTGCGGCGCTTCGGATTTGCAAATTCGGATATCTGCGCTGCCTCTAGAAGCCGGGGCGGCCGGAGAGGAACCGGAGGAAACGACAGCTGCAGAGGAGACCGCGGCGGAGCGGATCGAGATCGTGCCGTATCGTTCGGAAAATGACCTGATTCGAATTCTGGATGATGTCAGACTTATTGTGGACGTGCGGGATCAGCCGGATCTGTATCTGCAGATCGCGGGGATCAGTGCGGGAATTCCGCAGGTGAATTATCGATTCACTAGATACGTGAAGCATTTAAAGGATGGATATATTATAGAGAACATCAATTTCATCATCGGTGCGCTGGAGTATTATCTGGAGGGACTCGCGAACTGGAATGAGGCGTTGGTGTACTGTGTACAGGAGGTCTCCAGATATACCGGCGGGCAGCTCGTGGATCAGTGGCGGGCGAAGACCGAACACGGGAGTGCACAGGAGGAGCTGGAAAAGGCAGAGGACTGGGCGAACGCCACATAGGCAGAAGGGAGCAAAACTCCCCGCGAGAGCAAGCTTTCGTCGAAGTTTTGGACCTTTTGACCCTGGTATCATTGCATGAGGAATAGGAATGGAACAGACGACGGTGCGGCAGAGTGCGGCGCTGCAGATTCCTGCGAGTCAGGCAGTTCTGAGCCGCGATTATCTGGGAGCTGCCTGCCTGAATGGCCGATATGAATTGCATATGGAAGGTAACTTCGGACCGGTCTATCGATCTGTTCTTAGCTGGAAGCGCTGCGTTTGTCTGGAGCCGGACAAGGAGATGACGTTCTGGCCGGAATTTCGCAAATCTTCAGAGCTGCAGTTGCGGTTTTGTCTGTATCTGCAGGGATCTGAGATAGCCGGCAATGAGAAAATGGAGCGGCTGGAGGCAGAGAATCCGGCGGAGCCGGTGGTGATCCCTGCCGGAGAATCCAGGCGGAATCTAGTGATTACGCTGCAGCTGAAGGGGGACGGGGAGGTTACACTGGGAGCCCTTCATTTGCGGGAGAGAATTTCGAACGGAGCGGCATTTCTGGCAGGGAGTCTGCGAAGAGCAGATGAGAATCGCGAGGAGCTGTTTTCATATTTTAATCCTATGGACCGTAAAGCGCCGCTGACGGTGTATTTCTCCGGAAGGCGTCCGCAGGAGGGCTTTGACGGAGTAGAGCTTATGTGGGAGAAGCGAATGCCGTTTTTGCTGCTTGCTGATCCTCGCTGCGGGGGCAGCTGCGGCTATCTTGGCTCTGCGGAATATGAAGAGATTGTGGAACAGCGGATTCGCGGCGCGATGGAGCAGTTAGACCTTCCGCCGGATCAGGTGATTATGATCGGGAGCTCTCTGGGTGCGACTGCGGCACTCTATTACGGGGCGCTGATTCATCCGGGAGCCATGGTTCTGGGACGGCCGGTGGTGAATCTGGGAACGGTGGCAGAGCGGGAACGGATCCGGAGGCCGGGGGGCTTTCCTGCTTCGCTGGATCTGTTGCAGAAGCTGACCGGACATGTGAATGAGACATCGGCACAGGAGCTGAATCAGAGAATATGGCAGCGGATTGACGATGGTGATTTTGCCGGGACGGAGATGGCAATCGGCTACATGGAGGAGGACGATTACGATCCGAAGGCATACCTGGAGCTCCTGCATCACCTGCGAGGACAGCAGTGCCTGATTTACGGGAAGAGCTTTTCCGGAAGGCACAATGATAATCAGGAACAGGTGCAGGAGTGGCTGCGTCTGCAGTATGACCGGCTTCTGGAGGAACGCTATGGACGAGGAGAAACGTAACGAGAGAATTGCCTGGCTGGTCTATTGGGATGAGACCGCGCAGGATTCCTATGCCTATGGGAGCAAGGTGTCCTTTGTGTGGGACGGGAGTGTTGTGTTTGAGAATGAAGGAATGCCGCCGGGCTTTGTGATTCGGGAATGGCACTCGTACTCTGATTATGGTACGCGGCAGACGCCGCCGCAGCTGCCGATGCTGGAGGAAGGTAAAAGCTACCGACTTCGCATTGTGAAGCAGGACGAGCCGGAGCAGGGAAGCTTTGTACGGGTCAATTATTATGACCGCCGTGGGGATTTGCTGAGCTTTCAGATGCTGAAGGAGAGAGAGGGCGTGCTGATCTATCCGCACGAGGCCTTTCAATATACAGTGCAGCTGGTACAGGGCGGCGCCAGGACAGTCCATTTTACCCGAATAGAGATTGTTCCGGAGGAGTATTGGGAGGAATGGATTGGCACATGGATCCCGGAACGTGAGGACGGCCGGACCAGAACCTGCCGGTGGTGAGAAAGCGCCATCAGGCATTTTCTCACAATCTCGAGATAGGACGAAAACAACCATGCCTGCTCGCGCAGGCATTACCCCAATATAAACAGCCGCTCCGTGGATGCCCGGGATCCGGTAAGAGACGCATGAGTAATAGATGGAATCACTTCCAACTGAATAAGCTGCAGAGGACGCTGCGGGAGGTGAATTCCTACGCAGATGCTATGCGGGCGCTGCCGAATGCCGACCTGCAGGGCATGACGGATCAGCTTCGGGAGCAGCTGCAGCAGGGCAGAACGCTGGATCAGCTCCTCCCGCAGGCGTTTGCGGCAATGAGGGAGGCGGCGAGGCGTGTCCTTGGCAAATATCCCTATGATGTGCAGGTTCTGGGGGGAATTGTACTGCACCAGGGACGGATCGCAGAGATGAAAACCGGAGAGGGCAAGACGCTGGTGGCAACAATGCCTCTGTATCTGAATGCTCTGAGCGGACAGAGCTGCATTCTGGTGACCACCAACAGCTATCTGGCAGCCCGCGACGGCGCGGAAATGGCGTCGCTGTATGAGTTTATGGGTCTGCGAGAGGCCGTTGGCGTGCCGCAGGAGGATGGCATGCGTCTCAGTAACGCACAGAAAAGGGAAATCTACGCGGCGGACATCGTATATACCACCAATGACGCACTGGCCTTTGACTATTTGTTTGAGAACCTGGAGAACAAGGCGGAGAACCGCTACCTGCGGGGAATGGATTACGTCATCGTTGATGAGGCGGATGCGGTGCTGCTGGACAGCGCGCAGATTCCGCTGATCGTGTCAGGGATGCCGCGGGTACAGTCGAATCTGTTCGGTATCGCGGATTATTTCGTTACAACCCTGGACCCGGAGAAGGATTATCAATGTGAGAATAAGGATGTGTGGCTGCTGCCGCCCGGTATTGAAAAGGCCAGGCACTTTTTTCGCACGGAGGAGCTGTTTAACGAAAGCGAGGAGGACATCATACGGCATATTTGCCTTGCACTGCGTGCTCACCTGGTGATTGAGAAGGAGGACCGCTACATTGTCCGTGACCATGCGGTGCAGCTGCTGGATGAGCGGACGGGACGCGTACAGCCCAATACCAAGCTGCGCAGCGGGCAGCACCAGGCACTGGAGGCCAAGGAGCAGGTGCCGATTACGAAGGAGAGCCGGACGGTGGCATCCGTGACCTACCAGAGCTTCTTCAATATGTATCGTAAGGTGGCTGGGATGACGGGAACCGGTGTGACGGATGCCGATGAATTCCGGCAGATTTACGGTCTGGACGTGGTGGCGATTCCGACAAGAAAGAAAATACAGCGCATTGACCGGCAGGATCTTATCTATCCGAATCTGGAATCACAGCTGTCGGCGGCGCTGGAGGAAATCCGGCGGCTCCATGAGAGGCAGCAGCCGGTTCTGGTAATAGCCAGCTCCATTCATATGTCGGATCTGGTATCGCAGCGCCTGCTGCAGGAAGGAATCCCTCACAATGTGCTGAATGCCTACAACATTGCGAAGGAGGCGGCCATCATTCAGGAGGCCGGACAGAAAAATGCGGTTACAGTTGCAACGACGGTGGCTGGCCGCGGTACCGACATTCGCCTGGGAGAAGGCGTAGAAGAGCTGGGAGGCTTGGCCATTATCGGTATTGGTCTCATCTCGAACAAGAGGCAGGAGCTGCAGTCGAGAGGGCGCAGCGGCAGGCAGGGGGATCCCGGCTTTTCACGGTTTTATCTGTCCCTGGAGGATGAGGTTGTGGATGAGTTTGGACGGAAATGGTTGAAGAAATGTCGGAAGGGCAGCGAACGGGTGCACAATCCTGCTATTATTCATGCCGTTCACGATGCGCAGCGGATCTCAGCGGAGCTGGCACGGAGCAGCCGGAAGGCGACCAAGGAATTCGGGGAGAGTATGGAGAAGCAGCGAAACCTTGTGTACGCTGCGCGCAATCATGTAATGGAGAGCATGCCTCTGGAGCGCTCCTATTATCGGGACATTTTCAGACAGGTGATCGAGGGCTTTCTGAATCAGCAGCTGCAGGAAAAGGGGGAGCTTCCGGGAGAGGACGACGTGGTGCGCTTTTGCATGGATCACATCAGCTATTCCTTTCGGGAATTTCCGGAGCAATCGGTGCTCAGTACCAGAGAATCGATTCGTGACTATCTGCTGACAGCCGCCAGTGCGGCACTGGATCAGAAGCTGAACAAGCTGGGCAGCACCGACCAGGCGTCCAGCTATATGAAGATGATGACGCTGCGGGCCATTGACCAGGCCTGGATTGAGCAGGTGGATTATCTGCAGCAGCTTCGCCAGGTAGTGTCCGGCCGGCAGTACGCGAGGCACAACGTGAAATATGCCTTTCATGAGGAAGCGTACCGCGCGTTTGAAACGATGCAGCTGCAGATCAAGACGGGAATGATGCGGAATATTCTCCTGGGAGAGTTGATTGCGCGGCCGGATGGCGGCATGCGGGTATTGTATCCGTAGCTGCCGCCGGAAAGGGTCTGCCTTAAGCGGTGCGGGCGTATAAGGAAACGCTGATTAAATCAGCATTTCCTTAGTCCCTGTACTCCAGCATGCCAAGCGAAACGAGCCTGTCGTAATTCTTGTAATACAGATAATATCCGCCGATGTTGTGCTGCACATCATCAATTCGGATGCGGTAGCCGTCATGTCGGACCATAAAGGTATCCAGAACCTTGGAGGGAACCTTCATATACATGGCGTATTCAGGGAAAAAGTATCCGTTCAGCATACGGTTTGCGCGCGTGTAGATTGTCTTCAGGAAAAAGGGAAGATCAAATTCCTGAAGAAAGGGAAGCTGGGGATCGGATTCTGCGATGCGCTCATAGGTTTCAAAGGTGACCATCAGCAGCTCGAGGAAGGTGTGGTAGGTTGTTCCCCTTTTGTACAGGAATGTGAGATTGTTCTGGGCGTTTTGGAGTGCAAACGTATAGTATTCTGCACTTGGAATGTACTTTGTGATTTCGTTCATCGCGTATGCCACCCAGTGGTCACGGTACTGTGTATAATCCATGGCAATAAAACGATTTACAGCGGCTGAGGCAGCATCTAACCATTTTACATCGTGCGTCAGGCTGTAAAGCCGGCACAAGGCGTAGGTACATTCTCCGTCGTAGTAAACGGTGCGGTAGGCCTCCTTAGGTGTAAAGTCCATATTGAGGATGTGATAGAACGAACCGCTTTGCACATTAAAGTGCCGGAGAATTCCATTTCCCAGCTGTACAGCCAGTTCGCGGTATTGGTCGCCGCCGAACACATCCATATATTCTGTCAGCGTCAAAATAGCAACACCGTTGCCGCCGAGCTTGATTTCGCTTTTCTCCGGATCTGCCAGATAGGCAGTGTCTGCATCCTCGTGCAGGATCGATTTCTCAATCAAAAATCCAATTGTGCGCTCTATGTATAAAATAACATTCTCGCATTGCGTGATTCGGTACTGACAGATCAGGCTCCAGATGGTGCTGGCATGCCGCATATGGTTGTATCCGGGAATTTCCTTGTCAAAGCGCGGATAGATTCCGTACTGAAAGGAACCGTCCGGGCGAACCTGGTGCTGCAGATAGGATGTGGAATTCACAAGGAGCGCGTATACGAATTCACGGTCTATGACAGGAATCCTTCTGCGGCCATAGGCAAGTCCCTTCGATATAAGAGCAATCGGACAGTCTTGCTCATCCAGAAGCCACCCCTTCGTCTGGAAAATCCAGAAGGAATCCGGCAGGCTTTTGATGGGCTTTTGACCGGCTTTGCACAGATAGGTCTTTAAATACGGAAGCGAAACGGTACCGGCCGGGTAATCCCAGATCTTGGCTCCGTTCATCTCTTCCTCGAGGAGGGCTGTTTGAAATGCCGGGTCAGGAGAAAGTCCGAAGCGGAAAAATTCGTTGTAACGGACAGCCTTCATCCTGACAGATAATTCGGCGGGATCGCAAAGCTCGGCATGTACGAGAATATCCGCCTTCAGCCATCGGACATGGGCGTTGTGACGCTTAACATAATTTAGAGCGAGAACCTCGGCCTTATGCCATGCCTCTTCTAGGTCGCTGTCACAGCCGTGAACAACGAACGCACGTTCATCGCCGGAGCAGATGGAAAGAAAAACCACATGACCGGCAGGCGGAAGACAGTACGAAGGCTGCTGCTCTTTAAGAGAGGAGAAAACGCACTCGCAGAGCATTCGGCATTTATCGCTGAACAGCTGAAGATTACTGGATATCTGCATATATGAAACCTCTGATCGTTACAGTTACCGCAAAATAACTGGCCTAATAACGAAGAACTTTGAAAATCGATGTACTGGTATCATAATAATGAAAAGAAGCATGAACTGCCATCCGGCAATTCATGCTTCTGATATAAGTTGCTATTTGGGAGTTGATCGTTATAGGTCTCTGCTTCAAAGATGCAGCTTCCATCGTCGTTTTCTAAAAAGGCCTTATGCTTTTTCCCCCTTCTTCCCACCAAGGTGCGGCTGAAGAAGACGGAACAGGAGCCTTCCCAGAGGGCCGCCGAAGAAGATCTGCCATGCAAGAGCCATCGGGAAATTCATGGCAGCCGTCTGAAGCCAAGTGCCGACAAGACCGGCTGCGCTCCAGTCCTTGAACAGGATGGTGGCGACGAGGCTCATGGACGGGCACATCAGGCAGACCGTAAGAGAGCAGCGGATCAGCAGCATCCAGATAAAGGGCATCTCCTTGGTAACTACGCGGCCGGTCAGGAACATAACCGGGCGCTCCATGACGAAGAGCTCCAGGATGATGGCAACGGGCCACATGATTCGCAGCTCACTAAAGGCCATCAGGAACACCTGATCGGTCATGCCGCCGATGTTCAGGGCAATGTTGTAGCAGATCATGGCATAGACCATGATAAAGGCCATGAGAACGGTGAAGATAAAGTTTTCAAGCTTGTTTTTGGGCATAATAATACACTCCTTCCGTGAATGCCTGTGTTGTTCGTTATCACCCGGATGGAGTGTGCGTTTCCAATAAAAGACCAGTGTTGCTGTCTGGGACGATGTCCCTGATTCGATTTTAACCGATGCATCATAGCATAGATTCTTAAGTTATGTAAGTGGAAATTTAAATGTGTTATGCCAGCCAGGACCCGTCGCCTGGATGGCACCGCATGGAACACACACAATCACAAAATTTCCTTGCATCCATCCCGTCGCAGGGTGTATAGTACTTGCAAGTAGTTCAATTTAATAACACGTTAAACCGATGAAGCGGAGATAACGCAGACAAAGGAGCTTCCAGAGAGTTGGGGAGGATGGAAACCCAGCAGCAGCACCTGTTTGCAAATGGACCGCGGAGGGTGTGAGGAAAGAGGACCGTCCATATTGAAGGTATCTCGAGCGCAGGGAGGATTCAGACAGGCATTTCGGAGCGTCACCTCCTGCGGCAGAAGGTCAGCGAGTATTTCACAACGTGAGGGCATACGTCAGTTGCCCGGGATATGTTGGTATCCGGTGAGTGTGCAGTTTACTTGCAGAAGAGAGCAGCACAGATTTCTGAACAGATTTCTGATCCGCGTTCGTCTGTAGCAGCTGTGAATCAAGGTGGCACCGCGATTGGGAGTGTCGCATTCGAAGCGAAGCAATCGTCCTTGATGAGAATCTCTTTGATGAGAAGTCAAAGGATTCTTATCAGGGACTTTTTTTATACAAGGAGAAACCTATGAACATCAGACCATCCTACGAAGAGGTGCTTGCGTACGCGCAGGCAGGGGACTACCGAAGAGTTCCGGTGAGCACGGAGATCCTCTCAGACCTGTATACACCCATTCAGATTCTGCAGAAGCTCAAGAATGTGTCCAATCACTGCTACCTCTTAGAATCAGCAGAAGCCCAGGAAAAATGGGGGCGCTACACCTTTCTTGGCTACGATCCGACGATGGAGATCACCTGCCGGGACGGTCACATGAAGGTGGGAGCCCTGTCGTTTGAGACGAAGGATCCGGGGGCGGCCATCCGGCAGATTCTAGCCGAGTACCAGGCGCCGAGACTGGATTACCTTCCTTCCTTTGCCGGCGGGCTGGTCGGATATTTTGCCTACGATTATCTCAAATACGCGGAGCCCTCGCTCCATTTGGATGCGGAGGACTCGGAGAAATTCAACGACGTGGACCTGATGCTGTTCGATAAGGTAATCGCCTTCGATAACCTGCGGCAGAAAATTGTTCTCATCGTCAACATTGATTTGAGCGAAGCGGAGACGTCCTACAAACGGGCGAAAAGGGAGCTGGAGGCGCTGATCGATCTGATTCGAAACGGCGAGATGAAGGAAGAGCCGGGCGGCGTATTGAAATCGGAGATCACCCCTCTGTTTGACAAGGAGCGGTATTGTCAGATGGTGCGCACGGCACAGCACCACATCAAGGAGGGTGACATCTTCCAGATCGTGCTCTCGAACCGCCTGGAGGGTGCCTACGAGGGGAGCCTTCTGAATTGCTACCGCGTGCTGCGGACACTGAATCCGTCTCCGTATATGTTCTACTTCTCCGGCACGGACGTGGAGGTCGCGGGAGCCTCGCCGGAGACGCTGGTCAAGCTCGAGGACGGGGAGCTCCATACGTTCCCATTAGCCGGCACGAGGCCCAGGGGCAAGACCCGGGAGGAGGACGAAGCGCTGGAGGCCGGGCTCCTGGCAGATGAGAAGGAGCTGGCGGAGCACAACATGCTGGTGGACCTTGGACGCAACGACATCGGCAAGATCTCAGAGTTCGGAAGCGTAAAGGTGGAGCGTTACCACGAGGTGCTGAGGTTCTCCCACGTGATGCACATCGGCTCCACCGTTCGAGGCCTGATACGAAAGGAACTGGATGCCCTTGATGCAGTGGATTCCATCCTGCCGGCCGGGACGCTCTCCGGTGCACCGAAGATCCGGGCCTGCCAGCTGATCAACGATCTGGAGAACAATAAGCGCGGCATTTACGGCGGCGCCATCGGCTACATTGATTTCACCGGAAACCTGGACACCTGCATCGCCATTCGCATCGCGTATAAGAAGAACGGCAAGGTCTTCATTCGAAGCGGCGCCGGGATCGTAGCGGACTCGGTTCCGGAGAAGGAATATCAGGAGTGCATCAATAAGGCAAGGGCCGTTGTAACGGCACTGGAGGCAGCCAATGACTTTACTGATTGATAACTACGACAGCTTTTCCTATAACCTCTACCAGATGGTGGGGGCCATTGATCCGGATATTACGGTGATACGAAATGATGAAAAGACTGTGGAGGAGATTCGGGAGCTACGTCCAGACCGCATTATTCTGTCTCCGGGACCGGGACGGCCGGCCGATGCCGGTATCTGTGAGGAGCTGGTGCAAAGGCTTCGAACGAGCGGAATCCCGATCCTGGGTGTGTGCCTTGGAGAGCAGGCCATCTGCGAAGCCTACGGCGGCGTAGTCGGCTATGCGAAGGAGCTGATGCACGGCAAGCAGTCGGTGACAGAGATTGACCAATCCAGTCATATATTCAAGGGCCTTCCGGGCAAAATACCGGTGGCCCGCTACCATTCTCTGGCGGCGGAGGAGGCCTCGCTTCCGGAGACGCTGAAGGTCATTGCCAGAACGGAGGACGGTGAGGTGATGGCTGTGCAGGATACAGAGTATCCGGTGTACGGCCTGCAGTTCCATCCGGAGTCCATTATGACGCCGGACGGTGCGGCGATTCTGGCCAACTTCTGCAAGAACGCCATATGAGCACGCATGAGCACACACGAGCATAAGAAAAGCTGCGCAGGGAGCACCACAAATCAAAATCAGCTGCTTCGTGTCTGCGACACTCCCGCAGCTGACGCATATATCACGCAGAGAGCATGTGAAAGGAGCACATCATGATTAAGGAAGCGATTATCAAGATTGTCAGCAAAGAGGACCTTACCTACGAGGAGGCCAGAGATACCATGCTGGAGATTATGAAGGGCGAGACGACGCCGACGCAGAATGCGGCGTTCCTGGCAGCTCTCTCCACGAAATCCACCAAGGCAGAGACCATTGATGAGATCTCCGGCTGTGCCTATGCGATGCGCTCTTTGGCAACGCCGGTACCGCACCCGGGGATGGAGGTTCTGGAGATCGTAGGAACCGGCGGAGACGGTGCACATTCCTTTAACATCTCCACGACGACGGCAATGGTGGTGGCAGCCGGCGGCGTCAAGGTAGCCAAGCACGGCAACCGCGCAGCGTCGTCTCTCTCCGGAACAGCGGACTGCCTGGAGGCGCTGGGCATCAATATCCAGCAGGATCCGGAGCTGTGCCAAAAGCTCTTGAAGGAAGCAGGCTTTTGCTTTATGTTCGCACAGAAATATCACGCAGCAATGAAGTACGTCGGCCCCATCCGCAAGGAGCTTGGCTTCCGTACCGTGTTCAATATCCTGGGACCCCTGACCAATCCGGCTAAGCCGGAGATGTTCCTCCTGGGCGTCTATGATGAGTATCTGGTGGAGCCGGTGGCGAAGGTCTTAAGCTCTCTGGGTGTCAAGCGTGCCCTGGTGGTATACGGCAAGGACCGCATGGATGAGGTCTCTGTGAGTGCGCCGACCACGGTCTGCGAGCTGCGGGACGGCTTCTATCGCACCTTTGAAATCAAGCCGGAGGATTTCGGCCTGGCGCGCGGGACCAAGGAGGAGATCGTCGGCGGATCACCCAAGGAGAACGCGGAGATCACCAGAGGGATCTTAAACGGTACCATCACCGGCGCAAAGCGGGATATCGTGCTGATGAATGCCGGCTGCGCACTGTATGCAGGGAAAGCCGCTGCATCGATTGAAGAGGGCGTGAAGCTGGCAGCGAACCTGATCGATTCCGGCGCAGCGCTAGAGACACTGGAGAAGGTTGCAAAAGTCAGCAATTCCTGATAATTCGGGAAAGAGGAGTGCATATGGGAAACATCTTGGACGAGCTGGCGGATTACGCACGGCTCCGCGTCGAGCAGGCGAAGGCGCAAAAGCCACTGGAACAAATCCGGGAAGAGGCCTTATCAATGCGCCAGGCAGAATTGGCGGGGGCACCGGATGGACAGGCCTTCGGTACCTTCGAGACAGCGGCGGCGCCAGAGGGAACGGATTTTGCATTCGAAAGAGCCCTTTCCACAGGGGACGAGATCCACTTTATCTGCGAGTGCAAGAAGGCATCTCCCTCTAAAGGCCTGATCGCGCCGAACTTCCCGTATCTGGACATCGCCAGGGAGTATGGAGCGGCAGGGGCATCGGCAATTTCCGTTCTGACAGAGCCTAAGTGGTTTCTGGGCTCTCTTGACTACCTTCGGGAAATCGCCGGAGCAGTGAAGGTCCCCTGCCTTCGCAAGGACTTCACCGTGGATCCATACATGATCTACGAAGCCAAAACAGCGGGCGCCTCGGCCATTCTCCTGATTGCGGCGCTCCTTGACACCAAAACGATCGAGGCGTACCTGCAGATTGCCGATCAGCTGGGACTGTCTGCCATTGTAGAAGCCCACGATGAGGCTGAGGTTAACTCGGCAGTGACAGCGGGAGCCAGGATCATCGGTGTGAACAACCGGAACCTGAAGGACTTTACGGTGGACATTCACAACAGTATCCGGCTGCGGAGCCTTGCGCCCTCCAACGTGATCTTCGTGGCGGAGTCCGGCATCCGGACACCGGAGGATGTGGAAACGCTGCGGCAAAACGGCGTCAATGCGGTTCTGATCGGCGAGCAGCTGATGCGGGCGGAGGGACCCGGGAGGGAGCTTGCAAGGCTGCGGGGAGATGAGTAGCTGCGATTTTGCGAATAGGCTCTGAATAGCTGCGATTGTTTATATAGAAAGGCAGGAGATGACGTGACAAGGCAGGAAGAACCGGGCCAGCGGGCGATGGATGATGCGGTTCACATCAAGATCTGTGGACTTCGAACCCGGGAGGATGTGGAAGCAGTGAATGCCGTGCTGCCGGAGTACACCGGATTTATTTTCGATCCGAGCAGGCGGCGCTACATTCCGCCGGAACGGGCGGAGGAGCTGCGGGAGAGGCTGGATCCTCGGATTCGTCCGGTCGGCGTTTTTGTGGATGCCGGTGTGCAGGAGATCTTGAACGTGTTGCAGGTGTGCCGTTTGGATGCGGTGCAGCTCCACGGAAGAGAAAGCAATGAGGACATTGCAGAGCTTCGAAGACAGGCAAAGGCATTCTTTCCGAAGCGGGAGCTTCTCATCATAAAGGCGTTCCGTGTGGACAGCCGCGAGGACGTTCGCGTTGCGGAGGCATCCTTGGCGGATCTGATTCTGCTCGATCACGGACCGGGGGGAACCGGAGAGGCCTTTGACTGGACGCTGCTCACAGATTGCACGAGGCCCTTTATTCTCGCCGGCGGCCTGGCACCGGATAATGTGCAGGATGCGATTGAAAGATGCGGGCCCTGGGGCGTGGACGCGAGCTCCTCGCTGGAAACAGACGGCAGGAAGGACCCGGAGAAAATCCGATGCTTTGCTAAGAAGGTACGGGGCAATCAGGTGATTGTTTAGCGCCCATCTCGATTTTCCTTCAGAAAACCTCGATGTGGCTGGCCAGAGGTCCTTCGGACCTTGGCCGCCTGCCAATTTCAATCGTGAATATGCCTGCAAGCAGTCAATTCACGTTGAAATATGGCAGGTGCTAAACAGATAAACAGAAAGGAAGCATGAAATGACGAATCAAAACGGCAGATTTGGAGTGCACGGCGGACAGTACATTCCGGAGACACTGATGAATGCGGTGATTGAGCTGGAGGAGGCGTACAACCATTATAAGGATGATCCGCAGTTCAATGAGGAGCTGACGACCTTGTTCAATGATTATGCAGGCCGTCCCAGCCGCCTCTACTACGCAGAGAAGATGACCAAGGACCTGGGCGGAGCCAAGATCTATCTCAAGCGGGAGGATCTCAATCACACCGGCGCGCACAAGATCAACAACTGCCTTGGCCAGGCTCTTCTGGCCAAGAAGATGGGCAAAACAAGACTGATCGCAGAGACCGGGGCTGGCCAGCACGGCGTTGCTACGGCGACCGTAGCGGCGCTGCTGGGCATGGAATGCGTTGTTTTCATGGGAAAGGTGGACACCGAGCGCCAGGCACTGAATGTTTATAAGATGAAGCTGCTGGGGGCGGATGTGGTACCGGTTACCGACGGAACTGGAACGCTCAAGGATGCGGTTTCACAGGCAATGCGCGAGTGGACGAGCCGCATTGCTGATACGCATTACTGCCTTGGCTCGGTGATGGGACCTCATCCCTTCCCGACAATTGTTCGTGATTTTCAGGCGGTGATTTCCAAGGAGATTAAGCAGCAGATTCTGGAAAAGGAGGGACGGCTTCCGGATACGGTCATCGCCTGCGTGGGCGGCGGCTCCAACGCCATCGGAACCTTCTATCACTTTATCGACGATCCGTCGGTGGAGCTGATCGGGTGCGAAGCGGCCGGACGCGGCATCGATACCTTTGAGACGGCAGCGACCATCAATACAGGACGTCTTGGAATCTTCCATGGGATGAAGTCGTATTTTTGCCAGAATGAGGACGGACAGATTGCACCGGTGTATTCCATTTCGGCCGGACTGGATTATCCCGGCATCGGACCGGAGCATGCGTATCTGCATGACATCGGCAGGGCGTCCTATGTGCCGGTAACCGACGAGGAGGCGGTGCAGGCGTTCGAGTACCTTTCCAAAACGGAGGGCATCATTCCGGCCATTGAGAGCTCCCATGCGCTGGCACACGCTATGAAGATCGCACCGGCGATGGATAAAGATAAGATTGTCGTGATCACTGTCTCCGGACGCGGCGACAAGGACTGCGCCGCCATCGCACGATACCGTGGAGAGAACCTGGCATTGGATGAGTGTTGATACACTCGGATGGACCTGATGGTCCATCCTCCTGTTCGGAGTGGGTTTCCGTACCGGAAACACCACTCCCGCGTCGGAGAATTCGCCTGCGCGAAATTCTCCTCGCGTACTCGGATGGACCTGTTGACTGTGAAGCGGTAGGGAAGGATTGGAAGAATGAGCAGAATTGGAAATGCGTTTAAGAACCACAAGGCATTCATTGCCTTTATCACGGTGGGAGACCCGGATCTGGAAACCACGGAGAAGGTCGTAAAGGCTGCTGTTGAAAACGGAGCGGATTTGATCGAGCTGGGCATTCCGTTTTCGGATCCGACGGCGGAGGGACCGGTGATCATGGAGGCAGACAACGCGGCGCTGAAGGCCGGAACGACGACGGACAAGGTGTTCGAACTGACCGGGAAGCTGCGGGAGAGCATTGACATTCCGATGGTGTACATGACCTATGCCAATGTTGTGTATTCATATGGGATGGAAAAGTTTGCCCAAAAGGCTGCGGATGCAGGAATCGACGGAATCATTCTGCCGGATGTTCCGTATGAGGAGAAAGAGGAGTTCGATGCGGTCTTCGCACCGCTTGGAATTGATCTGATTTCGATGATCGCACCCACATCGGAGCACCGGATTGCCATGATTGCCAAAGAGGCCAAGGGCTTTATCTACATGGTCTCTTCACTCGGCGTCACAGGGACCAGAAGTGAAATTACAACAGACATCGGCAAAATGACTGAATTGGTCAAAGAGAACACTGACATCCCCTGCGCCGTAGGCTTTGGCATTTCAACACCGGAGCAGGCAGCCAGGATGGCGGCACTCTCCGACGGTGCTATTGTCGGATCGGCGATCATCAAGATCATTGCCAGGCATGGAGCCGAGGCGGCGGGGCCTGTGGGAGAGTATGTGAAGAGCATGGCTGATGCTGTACATGCGCTGCAGTAAGAACCGGACTTGACAGCTTTCGCTCGGCTGACTGTGAACAGCAGTGCAGGCTGCTTGTCAGCTCCTTCGGGTAATCGAGCAGAGAAAAAGAGCGACACCACGGAATGCTCCGTGGTGTCGCTCTTCAATTTCAAATAATGAGGTAACTATTCAGAGCCCATTCGCAAAAATGTGCTCGTTAATGCAAGCATTACTCGCTCATTTTATGCAAATTTGCTTGGCTCTGAATAGTTACATAATGAGTTCCTTCTCAGAACTTACCCTGCTCAGCTGCAAGTGCAACGGATACAGCGGTGGATACGGTTGCACCAACCATCGGGTTGTTGCCCATTCCGATCAGACCCATCATCTCAACGTGAGCCGGTACGGAAGAGGAGCCTGCAAACTGCGCATCACTGTGCATACGGCCAAGCGTGTCGGTGAAGCCATAGGAAGCAGGGCCTGCTGCCATGTTGTCCGGGTGAAGTGTACGGCCGGTGCCGCCGCCCGAAGCAACGGAGAAGTACTTCTTGCCGGCTTCGAGTCTTTCCTTCTTGTAGGTGCCTGCAACCGGGTGCTGGAAGCGAGTCGGGTTCGTGGAGTTGCCGGTGATGGAGATATCAACGTTCTCCTTCCACATGATGGCAACGCCTTCCTGTACATCATCTGCGCCGTAGCAGCGAACCTTTGCACGAGGGCTGGAAGCATCCTTGGAGTAGCAGGTCTCAGAGAGAACCTTGAGCTCGCCGGTGAAGTAGTCATACTCGGTCTCAACATAGGTGAAGCCGTTGATACGAGAGATGATCTTGGCAGCATCCTTTCCAAGTCCGTTCAGGATAACGCGCAGGGGCTTCTGACGAACCTTGTTGGCCTTGTCGGCAATACCGATGGCACCTTCAGCAGCTGCGAAGGACTCATGGCCGGCCAGGAATGCGAAGCACTCGGTGTTCTCCTCGAGGAGCATCTTGCCAAGGTTGCCGTGGCCAAGACCTACCTTGCGGCGGTCAGCAACGGAGCCGGGGATGCAGAAGGACTGAAGGCCCTCACCGATGGCAGCAGCTGCCTCGTCGGCCTTGCGGCAGTTCTTCTTGATGGCGATGGCTGCACCAACGGTGTATGCCCACTTTGCATTCTCGAAGCAGATGGGCTGAATACCCTCTACCAGGTGGTAGACATCGAGTCCGGCTGCCTCAGTAATGGTCTTGCACTCCTCAACGGAGGAAATGCCGTACTTGCTCAATGTGGCAAGAATCTGGGGCTCTCTTCTTTCATAAGATTCAAATAATGCCATTTCGTTTTCCTCCTTCTGTTTTACTGCTTTCTGGGATCGATGAAACGAACTGCGTCGGCAACACGGCCGTACTTGCCGGAAGCCTTCTCAAGAGCAGTAGCTGCATCATCGCCGGCCTTGATGAAGTCCATCATCTTGCCGAAGTTTACGAACTTGTAGCCGATGATCTCGTCGTTCTCATCCAGAGCAAGCTCTGTGATATAGCCATCGGTAAGCTCGAGATAACGAGGTCCCTTCTCCAGTGTGCCGTAGGTGGTGCCGACCATGGAGCGGGTTCCCTTGCCAAGGTCCTCAAGACCTGCGCCGATCTGCAGTCCATCCTCGGAGAATGCGCTCTGGGAGCGGCCGTAAACGATCTGCAGGAACAGCTCTCTCATTGCTGTGTTGATAGCATCGCAGACAAGGTCAGTGTTCAGAGCCTCCAGAACGGTCAGTCCGGGAAGAATCTCTGCAGCCATAGCTGCGGAATGCGTCATACCGGAACATCCGATGGTCTCGATCAGGGCCTCCTGAATGATGCCGTCCTTGACGTTCAGAGACAGCTTACATGCGCCCTGCTGCGGAGCACACCAGCCTACACCGTGTGTATAGCCGGAGATATCCTTCACTTCTCTCGACTTTACCCATTTTGCCTCTTCCGGAATCGGAGCTGCGCCATGGTGCACGCCCTGGTGAACGACGCACATGTCTTTTACTTCCTGTGAGTAAACCATAAAAGTTCTCCTTCCTTAATAAATAAGTTCAATGGCAGCTTTGTTATTAAAGTAACATTGGCCGCTAAAATTATACGGCGCGTCAATGACGTTAGACAATGCTAACAGGTTTGACTAAAAATAATGCTATTTTTACCAAAATTCGTTTACATTTAACAGTAAAGTTGTGCGAAATCGCTGACTCTGCCCTTTTCATAGAGGATGTGCTTTGGTAGAATGTCCGGTCTTTGACAGTTTTGAGGTCAAAAAAGCCCCGCGAACCCAGTGTTTATGC
>CAVGIV010000014.1:0-28511 GCA_963629395.1 Paludibacteraceae bacterium
TAGTGCATCGTTTGCAAAATAACTGGCCTAATAACGCAGAACTTTTTTCTGAGGGTGCGTGTCAAAAAACGTAGGCGTAGCGGGCTACGCTGAGGATTTTTGACACGTGCAATCAGGAAAAAGGGCAAGTTAGTTAGGCTAGTTATTTAAAAATCGATGTACTAGGGCGATGGTTGAGATTGATTGCAGGAATGGAGGAAATCATGCAGGAAACATTGCATAAAAAGGCATTCCAGCTGCTGGTGGACAACACCTCCGGCGTGCTTTCGCGGATATCAGGACTGTTCTCCCGGCGCGGATACAACATTGAATCCATCACGGCCGGTGTTACAGCGGATCCGCGGTATACACGGATCACCATTGTCGCATCCGGAGATGATGATATTCTCGACCAGATCGAGAAGCAAGTGCGCAAGCTTGTTGACGTTCGCGTCATTCATGAGCTGGCACCGGAGGATTCGGTCTACCGCGAGCTGGCGCTGGTAAAGGTTCGCGTCGATGATGCCAAGCGGGAGAATGTCATTGCGTTTACCAATATCTTTCGCGGGAAAATCGTTGATGTCGCACAGGATTCCCTAATCGTTGAGATTACCGGCAACCAGGGAAAGGTAGATGCTTTTCTGGAGCTCCTTGCAGGCTATGAAATCCTGGAGCTGGCACGGACTGGCATCGCGGGTCTTACAAGAGGCACGGACAAGGTGCTGTTCCTGGATGAGAATGGGAGTATTGTCCTTAGCAAGGAAGCGGAAGAGTACTGGGGGAAGGAAAAGGAATAGTTATCCACTCGAACGACCCGTACGTTAGGAGGGCCGATCCGATGAAGATAAAGCCTTCGTCAAGAGCCTGATGCATCGATCTTGCAAACGATGTACAAACGAGCTTGAGACGGGTGCTGAATAGTTACGTTATTTTCAATGCATTACAGTAGGAGGATGCAGAAATGGCAGAGGCAAGAATTTTTTATCAGGAAGATTGTAATCTCTCTCTTCTCGAGGGAAAGAAGATCTGTGTAATCGGTTATGGCTCCCAGGGCCATGCACACGCACTGAATCTGAAGGATTCCGGATGTGATGTAGTGGTTGGCCTGTATGAGGGCTCCAAGTCCAAGGCAAAGGCAGAGGCTCAGGGCCTGAAGGTCCTTCCTACTGCTGAGGCAGTGAAGCAGTCCGATGTCATCATGATCCTGATCAATGACGAGCTGCAGGCTGATATGTACAAGAAGGACGTAGAGCCGAACCTCAAGGCCGGCGATATGCTGATGTTCGCTCACGGCTTCAACATCAACTACAAGCTCATCGTTCCTCCGGCAGATGTGGATGTTACCATGATCGCTCCCAAGGCTCCCGGACATACCGTTCGTTCCGAGTACGAGGCAGGCAAGGGAACTCCGATGCTGGTTGCAGTAGAGCAGGATGCTACCGGAAAGGCACTGGATAAGGCTCTTGCATACGGCGCAGCCATCGGCGGCGCTCGCGCAGGTATCCTCGAGACTACCTTTAAGACAGAGACCGAGACGGACCTCTTCGGTGAGCAGGCTGTTCTGTGCGGCGGCGTATGTGCCCTGATGCAGGCAGGCTTTGAGACCCTTTGCGAGGCAGGCTATGATCCTCGTAATGCATACTTTGAGTGCATCCACGAGATGAAGCTCATCGTTGATCTGATCTATCAGTCCGGATTTGCCGGCATGCGCTACTCCATCTCCAACACAGCTGAGTACGGCGATTATGTAACCGGACCGAAGATCGTTACTCCGGAAGTGAAGCAGGCTATGAAGCAGGTTCTTTCCGATATTCAGGACGGCACCTTTGCATCTGAGTTCATTCAGGATATGAAGAACGGCAAGATCCACTTCCAGGCAATGAGAAAGAAGGCAGCTGCTCATCCGTCCGAGAAGATCGGCGCAGAGATCCGCAAGCTCTACAGCTGGAACAACGAGTCTGAGATGCTGATCAATAACTAAGTAGTAATGCAACATCGTGGGGCAGAGGAGCCAGGCTCCTCTGCCCTTTTGTGTAGAACAAAAACTGCAGCACTGGGAGTCCGCAGGCGAAAGCGGGCCGGCTCTGAATGGCTGCCAGGAAACAGGAGAGAAACTATGGGAATGACAATGACACAGAAGATTCTCGCCCGCCGCGCGAATCTTCCGGAGGTCAAGGCCGGACAGCTGATCGAGGCAGATCTTGATCTGGTGCTGGGCAATGACATTACGGCACCGGTGGCAATCAAAGAGATGAACCGTTTCCGTAAGGACGGTGTATTCGATAAGGACAAAATAGCACTGGTACCCGACCATTTCGTACCGGCCAAGGACATCAAGTCGGCCGAAAACTGTAAGTGCGTGCGTGAGTTCGCGCATCGCAACAAGATTACCAATTACTTTGAAGTGGGCCAGATGGGAATTGAGCATGCACTCCTTCCGGAAAAAGGACTGGTAGCGCCGGGAGATGTGATCATCGGCGCAGATTCCCATACCTGTACCTACGGTGCTCTGGGCGCATTTTCTACGGGCGTCGGCTCCACGGATATGGCAGCCGGCATGGCAACCGGAAAGGCCTGGTTCAAGGTCCCTTCTGCAATTCAGTTCCATCTGACCGGCAAGCCCGGCAAGTGGGTTAGCGGCAAGGATGTCATCCTGCATATCATCGGTATGATCGGTGTGGACGGCGCTCTGTACCAGTCCATGGAATTCACCGGCCCCGGCGTAGCAGAGCTCTCCATGGATGACCGGTTCACAATCTCCAACATGGCCATTGAGGCTGGCGGGAAGAATGGTATTTTCCCTGTGGATGAGAAGACACTGGCTTATGAGAGAGAGCACGGCGCAGGCGAGGGCGTGATCTTCACGGCGGACGAGGATGCGGAATATGAGAAGACCTATGAAATCGATCTCTCGGCCATCAAGCCCACCGTGTCATTCCCGCACCTTCCGGAGAATGCAAGGACCTTCGATGAGATCCCGGAGATCCGGATCGATCAGGTTGTGATCGGCTCCTGCACAAACGGACGCATTGAGGACCTTCGCACAGCTGCGGCGATTTTGAAGGGCCGTCATATCGCAGAGGGCATGCGCTGCATCATTATTCCGGCGACCAATGCTATCTATATGCAGGCGCTGAAGGAGGGCCTTATTGAGAGCTTCCTTGAGGCCGGGGCAGTGGTTTCCACACCGACCTGCGGACCGTGTCTTGGCGGCTATATGGGAATTCTGGCAGCCGGAGAAAGATGCGTGTCGACCACCAACCGCAACTTTGTGGGACGCATGGGAGATACCACCTCAGAAATTTATCTGGCAAGCCCGGCGACAGCAGCGGCATCGGCCATTGCCGGCGTCATTGCCGATCCGAGTGCATATTGATGCAGTGTGCTAGGATAAAAGGTTCTTTTACCTTGGTATCACATAGTCCCGCGGAGCAGTGACTTCCGGCGGGATCGGTACCGCGAGAACAGAAAGGATAATTGGGTAAAATGGAAGCAGCAAAGGGAACCATTTTCAGATTTGGCGACAACGTGGATACGGATGTAATCATTCCGGCACGGTATCTGGCAACCTCGGAGCCGTCAGAGCTTGCAGCACACTGCATGGAGGACATCGATAAGACCTTCATTCAGAGAGTGCACAAGGGAGATATCATTGCGGCAGGACGCAACTTTGGCTGCGGCTCCTCCAGAGAGCACGCACCCATTGCCATCAAGGCAGCCGGCGTTTCCTGCGTCATTGCAGAGACCTTCGCCAGAATTTTCTACCGCAACGCCATCAACATCGGTCTTCCGATCATCGAGTGCAAGGAAGCGGCGCAGGAAATCAAAGAGGGGGATCAGGTATCCATCGACTTTGACAGCGGCGTAATCACCGATGAAACGACCGGCAAGACGTATCAGGGCCAGGCATTCCCTCCCTTTATGCAGGGACTCATTGATGCCGGCGGACTGATCAATTATGTCAACAGCAAAGAGTCATAATGAGCAGGCAGGATGGCAGCAAATAAAAATGCGAGGCTTCGTAAGAAGCCTCGCATTTTCACTGATTAAACACTCTGGTGAAGGAGCCGGACTCCGACAGCAGCTGACCGGCCTTCTGCAGATGATACACGTCTCCCAGAACCTGTGCACGGAACATGGAGATTCCGGGAACATTGCCTGGGATAATTCCGCACTGGCGCTTTTCCGCATTCAGCACGCACAGCGATGTCGGGGGGAGGTAGATGGTCTGCTTGAGCACCAAAGGAGAGATGCCAAGGAGATACCCGATGGCCTCCAGATTCGCGCCCAGGTGCGCGAAAAAGACAATTGTGACATCCTCATCGCCGCGCGTCTTCTCCTCGTCCGTACCGTAATATGCGCCGGTTCGGTGATAGCCGTATTCCGCAAGAATTCCGTCCAGACCCTTTCGAAGATTCTGTACAGCGGCAGGGTATCGGGAATTGGACTGCAGGATTTCGTGCTGATAAAAATTGTCCTTGTCGTACAAAAGAGGCTCATTTGTCCAGTACTGCGGCATAAAATCCCAGGGGACCTTTTTCTCACCCGTGGTAGGATCGGTAACGGCATAAGAAAATTCCTGCATCCAGTCCAGAACCTCGGCGGTGCGTCCCATCTTGCGAAGAGACGGCTCGGCTGTCAGCTTGGCCCGTGCCAGAGGAGATGTATAAAAACGGTCTACCTTCCAGTGAGGAACCCGCTCCGCCAGAAGCTCTGCCTCATGGAAGCCGCGGGGAGTCAGTGTATTGTGTTCGTAGTCCGGCTCAGCGTGCCGGATAAAGATCAAGCGCATAGTCGTTCTCCTGCTGAATGGCATTGCATCATATGTTATCGTAATTGTTTAGCCTATCTGCTAAACAGATACATGATACCATAATCTTCATTCTCGTGTTAAACTCGTATCATTCGGCTGTAAGCGTTTTTATGAACTGTTCTACGTTAAAAAGTTGCTTGTTTGTTGTGGCAGATGTTGTGTAAGGGCGTGAGGCAGTGGGAATGGGATGGTGCGATTTTTTGACGAGCAGCAGGATTCTCATGAATGAAACAGATTCGCCAGCCCGACAGGAGCGCAACCTGTTTGAGTCCAAGACGTGGGGCTTCCGCAAGGAAGACCTACGGACGGATGAGTTTTGCGCGAATCGGGCGTTTGGTGAATCTGAGACATTCATAGAGAATCCCTGCGAGGAAAACATGAGCACCACCCATCCTCTGCCTCACGCCCGTGGTGCATAAAAGCAACGTACAGTCGGCAAATAATCAATGCATGGAGGAACCATGATAGCATCACTGACAGGCCTCGTAGAATCCTGCGGGGAAGACGGCGTGATTTTAGACGTCAACGGCATTGGCTTTGACGTCAAGATGGGAGCGGAGGGCATCCGCCGGATGGCCGCCGTATCCGAGGGAGAACTTGCCCATATCTACACATATATGAGCTTCGGAAGAGAAGGCGACGTGACCCTCTTCGGATTCACAGACACCGAAGAGCTCCGCCTGTTCAAAAAGCTGATCACCGTAAGCGGGATAGGCCCCAAGGGAGCACTGTCTCTTCTGTCTGCCATGAGCGCAGAGGACCTGATTTTCGCTATCTTATCCGGCGATGCCAAGGCCATTGCAAGAGCTCCCGGCATCGGCAAAAAAACAGCCGAGCGTCTGGTTCTGGATCTCCATGACAAGCTTGAGCTCACCAGCCCCGAGCAGGTGGCTGCAGCCGCCTGCGCAGAGGAGACGGGAGACGCAGCCTTGCAGAGCGGTGCTGCCTCCGAGGCAGCCTTGGCGCTCGAAGCGTTGGGCTATACCAGGGCAGAGGCCACCAAGGCCGTGCGGCAGGCTGCGGCCCAGGAGGGCATGGAGGAGGCCGACACCCAGGCGATTCTCGCCGGTGCGCTGCGTTTTCTGTAGAAAGACAAGCCCTTTATGGGATAAGCTGCAGCATATCAAGAGGAACGAAAGGGGCTGCTGACGGGAGCTTTTAACAGGAATGCCGGCGACGGCCGGTTGAACAGCGACAGTGCTCTTATGGACCGACGTACGCATAGAGCAGTGGCAGAACAGAGGATAAGAACTGCGTGGAAAAGCGAATGATAGAAACCAGCTTCACACCGGAGGATGCGAAGATTGAAGGAACGCTGCGCCCTCAGAAGCTGAAGGATTATATCGGACAGACAAAGATCAAGGACAGTGTCAGTGTGGCTATTGCCGCGGCCAAGCTCCGCGGAGAACCGCTCGACCACATCCTGTTCTACGGACCTCCCGGTCTTGGCAAGACGACCCTCGCCCAGATTCTCGCCAATGAGATGGAGGTTCATATCAAAATAACGAGCGGTCCCGCCATTGAAAAGCCGGGCGAGATGGCGGCAATCCTGAACGGACTTAAGGCAGGAGATATCCTTTTTGTGGATGAGATTCACCGTCTGAACAAGCAAGTGGAGGAGGTGCTCTACCCGGCGATGGAGGATTTTGCCATTGATATCATGATCGGAAAGGGAGCGGCGGCCAAATCGATTCGTCTGGACCTGCCGAAATTCACACTGGTGGGTGCAACGACAAGAGCCGGACTCCTGTCCGCACCGCTGCGGGACCGGTTCGGCATGATTCAGCGGCTTGAATTCTATCAGGTGCCGGAGCTCGAGCAGATTATCTGCAATTCCGCTGCCAAGCTGGGCGTTTCGGTGGAGGAAAAGGGCGCAATAGAGATGGCAAGGCGCTCACGCGGAACGCCTAGACTTGCCAACCGGATCCTCAAGCGCGTGCGGGACTACGCCCAGGTCCGCTTTGACGGCGTGATTACCGAGGAGGTGGCCAGAACCGCTCTGGATCTGATGGATGTGGACCGCATGGGACTCGACCGCAGCGACCGGAGAATTCTGCTGACGCTGATTCAGAACTTTGGCGGAGGTCCGGCGGGACTCGATACACTGGCCGCCGCCATCGGAGAGGACGCAGGAACCATTGAGGATGTGGTGGAGCCCTACCTTCTGCAGAACGGCCTCTTGAACCGGACGCCGCGGGGGCGCGTGGCAACAAAGGCAGCGTATGAGCACCTGGGACTTGAATTCCCGGAGAGTGAAGTATAAACTTGAATGGATATCCTTGTCGGCAGGGAGGAAAAGGAAACTATGGCAGCCAAGACAAATGCTGAGGTAATTATTGACGGAAAGGTATATACCATTTCCGGGTTCGAGAGTGAAGAGTATATCCAGAAGGTGGCTTCCTATCTGAACGGGAAGATCAGCGAGTTCCGTAAGAGCGACAGCTACACAAGGCTGAGCCCTGATTTTCGCAATGTTCTGATGCAGATCAACCTGGCCGATGATTATTTTCACGCCGTTCAGGAGTCTGAAGAGCTCCAAAAGGACAGTGAGAGCCGCGAGAAGGATCTGTACGATTTGAAGCACGAGCTCATTGCCACCCAGATGAAGCTGGAGACAACGGAGAAGAATCTGAAGGCGGCTCGCGCGGAGAATGACGAGAATGCCAAGACGATCATTCGCCTTGAGACAGAGCTGAAGACCAGGCAGGAGCAGAAGCGCTGAGCAATTACCGATTGAGCATTCAACAACAGGGAGGGCATCGGAGGAGTCCGGTGTCCTCTTTCAGTGTTATAAAGGAATTGAGTATGCAGAACGAGTCATCCGGAACACGAAAGAAAACAGAACTTCTGGCACCGGCCGGGAACATGGAAGCGTTTCGCGGTGCCTTGAATGCAGGAGCGGATGCGGTCTATCTGGCCGGGCAGAGCTTCGGCGCCAGAGCCTATGCCGGCAACTTTACGGAGGAGGAGCTGCGGGAGGCACTGCAAAGGGCGCATCTGTTCGACGTTCGGATTTATCTGACGGTGAATACGCTGACTCGTCAGGAGGAGCTGGCAGAGCTTACAGCCTTTGTCCGCCGCATGTATGAGGCGGGACTCGACGGCGTGATCGTGCAGGACCTTGGCGCGGCGGCCTGCATTCGGGAGGACTGCCCCGGGCTGGAGCTTCATGCCAGCACGCAGATGTCGGTGACGGGGGCAGAGGCCGTGCGTTTTTTAAAGGACCAGGGGTTCGTGCGCGTGGTACCGGCCAGAGAGCTGTCCCTTGCAGAAATCCGCGAGCTTAAAAAGGAAGGCCTGGAAATCGAGAGCTTTATTCATGGCGCCATGTGCTATTCCTACTCCGGGAAGTGTCTTATGTCCAGCTTTCTGGGAGGACGCAGCGGGAATAGGGGGCGGTGTGCCGGACCGTGCCGCCTTCCCTATGAGGCCGTCGGGGAAGACGGAGCTGCCCTTGGAAAGGGCGGCGTGTGCTATCCTCTGTCGATGAAGGATATGTGTGCGCTTCCGATCCTTCCAAAGCTAATGGATGCAGGAATTGATTCCTTTAAGATAGAAGGAAGAATGAAGAAGCCAGAATATGTGGCCGGCACCACCGCGATTTACCGCAAATACATTGACCGCTTCTACGACTGGGATGCAAAGGGGAGACCGGGGTCCTGGCGCATTGACGATGAGGATCTGGAGGAGCTCAACCAGCTCTACATCCGCAGCGACCTGTGCACCGGCTACTACGAACGAAGAAACGGAAGAGAGCTCGTAACCATGCATGCGCCGGGCTACCGCGGCGCAGATGCAGGGCTTTTGGATAGAATCCGTGATCAGTATCTGGAGAAGGATCGCAAGGCCCGCGTTCTGGCAAGTGCTGTGATCACAGCCGGAAGAGAGGCGGAACTGGAGCTGACTGCGGAGCACGGCAGCACTTCGGTAAAGATAAGAGGCGCGGTAGTACAGGAGGCAAAGAGCCGTGCCCTGACGCAGGAGGATATCGCAGCCAAGCTTGGCAAAACGGGAAACCTGCCGCTGGAATTTGCGGAGCTTCACATTGAGACGGATGGGAGGTCCTTCCTGCCGGTATCGGCTCTTGGCGAGCTCCGCAGAAAAGCGGCGGAGGCGTTTCTGGAATCCGCCTGCCCATCGCGCAAGAATGCGGTTAAATCGCAGACCGCCGGGGCGGAAGAGCTTCCGGCAGAATCGAAGGAAAATGCGGGGGGCTCACCCTTGCCTGCACGGTTCCTCATCATGGTGCAGACCCTTGCACAGGCAAGAGCTGCCATTGACTGGATCTTTTGTGCACAGCCTGGCGGTCAGAACGAGCATGCCAAAGAGAATGCCGGAGAGTATGGTGCGGCCTTCAGTGCGCCGGGCAGGAACGGACAGAATTCCTATGCCCTGATTCTGGACGCGAAGGCGCTGGATGCAGCGGATGCCGTGCGCAGGGAAATTGCTGCTAAGGAGGCGAAAACCGGCTACCGGATTCCGGTGCTGGCGGCGCTCCCCTATGTTTTCCGGGAGAGCGATCGGCCGTGGCTGGAGGCATTTTATGCGGAAAATTGCGGCAAATTTTACGGATTTGTTACAAGATCATTGGAAGAACTGGAATTTTTAAAAGAGAAAGAGTATGATAAAGCGGTCCTTGCGGACAGCTTTCTGTATGCCTGGAACAGGAAAAGCCTTCAGGTGCTGAGAAAGAGCGCTCCGAGGAAGGAGAGCTTTTCACATGTGCTTCCTGCGGAGCTGGACCGGCGAGAGCTGCAAAGGACCTTTGAGAACGAACGTAGGGATGCAGCGCTTTGGGTGTATGGGCGGCAGCCGCTGATGCTGAGCGCAGGCTGCATTCGCAAGACTATGAAGGGCTGCCTTCAGGGCGGCGGATCCGGAAATGGGTGTGCGGACAAGCTACTTACTCTTCGGGATCGCACGGGGGCAATGTTCCCGGTACGGACGGATTGCCGTCATTGTCAGAACATACTTTATAACAGCGTGCCCACCTCCTTGCATAAGAGCCTGGGGGATGCACTGATGCAAACGTGCGGGAGTCTTCTTCTGAGCTTTACGACAGAAGGGCCGGAGGAGATAAGACAAATCCTGGCACTGTTTGCGGGAGATACAAAGGCACAGGCGCCGGCAGTATATACGGCGGGGCATTACCGAAAGGGGGCCCTGTAGCCATGTAATTGTGTATTCGGAAAACCGATGACACCGTCTGCCCGGGCCTGCACAAATCACAACACGTTTAATTCATGCGGACTTATATCCTGGCTTTAACCAAATACGGCATTGTTGCCGTCATGATTGCCTACACGATTCTCTCGTTCTATCTGCTGGTGCAGAAGGATAAGGAGAAGGTGCGCCGCCTTACACTGGTGGAGAATATTCTGATTCTCGTCTACCAGCTGATCAGCTATTTTACGCTGTCTGTGGCGACGGGAGAGGGCAGATACATGCTGTTCGCCGTGCTGGTGATTGCAGCGTTTTTTGCGATCTTTCTGCTGTACCGAACGCTCTACCGGCATGCCAATATGCCGCTGTTCAACAACATGTGTATGCTGCTGTCGGTGGGGCTGGTGATTCAGTCAAGACTCTCCTTCGACAACGCAGTGCATCAGATGATGATCGCTTCGGTGGGTCTGGTGATCACCTTTACACTGCCGATGCTGCGGGGGCAGATGCGGCTTCTGAAGAACTTTGGCTACGGGTACGGCTTTATCGGCATTGCCATTCTGGCGGTGGTTATGCTGCTGGGTGCAACAACGCTGGGCGCGAATATCACCTATACCATTGCGGGCGTCACCTTCCAGCCGTCGGAATTTGTCAAAATCTTATACATTCTGTTCCTTGCAAGTACGCTGCGGGAGGTCCACGATTTTAAGAGTCTTGTCATTGTGACGGCGTTCGCAGCAGCCCATGTTCTGGTGCTGGTGGGCTCGACGGACCTGGGAAGCGGACTGATCTTTTTCGTTGTCTATCTGTTCATGGCATTTCTGGCTACCGGTGAGTGGTGGATTCTGGCGGCGGGCTTTGGCCTTGGCGGAGCCGGCGCGGTTGCCTGTTATTTTATGTTCTCTCATATCCAGCAGCGCGTGCAGGCATTTATTGATCCGTGGAGCCTTATTGATTCCATCGGATATCAGGTTACGCAGTCCCTCTTTGCCATCGGAGCCGGCGGTTTGTTCGGCGTCGGGCTCGGGCAGGGAACGCCGTCGGATGTTCCGTTTGTGGAGTCAGACTTTGTGTTCGCTGCCGTGTGTGAGGAGCTGGGACAGCTGGTAGGTGTCTGCGTGATTCTGGTGGGCATCAGCTGCTTTATCGTCATGCTGGAGCTGGCGGCCGGTTTTGCAGACCGGTTTTACCGGCTGATGGCGTACGGCGCTGGAATCTGCTATATATTCCAGATGTTCCTGACGCTGGGCGGACAGACGAAGTTCATTCCGCTGACCGGCGTAACACTTCCCTTTATCAGCTACGGCGGCAGCTCCATCCTCTCCACATTGATCATATTTACAATGGTGGAGTCAATGTGCATTCTGCGCGGCGAGAAGCTCGAAGAGCTGCAGAGAAAGCAAGCACGCAGGACAAGACTCCAGGAAAGAGCCGGCCGCGATGAGCGCACAAGAGAGCTGCGCACAGTGAGCGCCTCCGGCAGGCGCCGGGGCGATGCATATGTGCCTGGTACGGCTGCGGTAAGACGCAGGGAGGAAGGAACCTATGCATCAGAGAACTCCGGAATGGCCAGGCGCAGGGATACGTATTCCTCCGGTGCGGCACCGTACAGACGTGAGGGAACATACGCTTCCGGCAGTGCTGCAGGGACAGCAAGACGCAGAAGCGAGAATGCATATGCACCGCGTACATTGGGGACATCGCAGAATCGAGGTGGGGACTTATATAGCTCTGGTACAGCCGGCATGACGGGACGCAGCAGGGAGCCGTATCAGAGGCAATTAAGCGGAAGCTATGCAGGCACGCATGCTTCACCTGCAGGGCAGCAGAGGCGTTCTTATACGGCCGGTGCGGAGTCGGGAGTGTCCGGACGCCGTTTCGCTTCTGTCTCGGATGACGAAGGATTCTACGATGACTGACAGAAATTCAAGGTACTCAGAACAAAGAGGGGCAGGCCGCTCGGAAAGACGAAGAGCTTCCGGCTTGCGCCGCAGTGAATCCGGGGAACGAAGCCGGAAAGCCAAGGCATCTGCCCTTGCCAGAGAGAAAACAAGGGTTCGCCGGCAGGTCTTTATTTCGGGGGCGGCGATCTCGGCGCTGTTCGGCGCGATGATTGTCTACTTTCTGATTTATACCAACAGCAATTCCAAGCAGCTTTTCGAAAACGACTATAATAAGCGTGAGGAAGCGCTTTTGGAGAAGAACACCCGCGGAAAGATCTATGCGGCCAGTGGTGAAGTGCTGGCGCAGACGGTGACCGGAGAGGATGGGAGCGAGGTGCGCTCGTACCCTTACGCAAATCTCTTCGCACACATCATCGGCTATACCTATAAGGGTGGAAGCGGCGTCGAGCAGCTGGAGGATTACAACCTCACGCATTCCGACATTTCACTCTCGGAGAAGGCAACCCTTGATGAAGCAGGGGAAAAATATCCCGCCGACGACGTGTATACGACGCTGGACCTTTCGCTCCAGCAGGCGGCCTCGGATGCGCTCGGAGACAACAACGGCGCTGTCATTGTGACAGATGTAAATACCGGCAATATCCTGTGCATGGTTTCCAAGCCGGATTTCGATCCCAATGATATCGAGACGATCTGGGAGAACCTTGGCTCGGACACGGAGTCCGGAACACTGGTGAACCGCGTGACGCAGGGCCTTTATGCACCGGGGTCGACCTTTAAGATTTTCGATGCCATTGAGTTTATGGATGAAGATATGAGCAAGGCTAATAACTTCACCTATAACTGTGTCGGCTACGACAACACCTATACGCTGGAGGACGGACAGCCGATCCACTGCTATCATTGGACGGCACATGGAGAGGTGGATTTGAAAAAAGCCTTTGCCAAGTCCTGCAACAGTGCGTTTGTCAACATCGGCAACAGCCTGGACCGAACCTCGTTTGCGGCGCTTTTGAACAACATGATGTTCGGTGAGGAGCTGCCGTATGATCTGCCGTCCGGTGTCAGCTCGTACGAACTGACGGATACAACTTCAACCGAGGATGTCACGCAGCTGTCCATCGGACAGGGCTCGACCCTGATGACGCCTATGCATTTGAACATGGTGACGGCCGCCATTGCCAACGGCGGCACCATTCACAAGGATCAGATCATTGCCAGCATCAAGACAGGCACTGGCACGGTGATCTCGCAGACGCAGCCGGAGGAGTATCGCACCGTGATGTCCGCGGATGTTGCGGCCAAGATGCGGGAAATGATGCGCGACGTTGTCGAGGAGGGTACAGCAACCAAGCTCAGCTCTCGCCCCTATAATCCCTGCGGAAAGACTGGCTCGGCGGAAATCGTGACCGGACAGAGCACCTCCCACGCCTGGTTCACCGGCTTTGCACCGGAGGAAAATCCGGAGATTGCCATTACCGTTATCGTAGAGGGCGCCGGCAGCGGCGGCGTTTCGGCGGTTCCCGTGGCCCGCAGCGTTATGGATGAGTACTTTGGCTATACGCCGGCAGCGGGTGAGGATGATGATGCCAATTATGTTATGGTGGGTGTAGACACAGAGTCTTCGACTTCTTCAGACCCTTCAGCATCCACCGGAACAACGGTGACGCTGAACATGGATACGGATGGCGACGGCATCATGGACGCCATCGACACCAACGGCGACGGCGTGGCGGATGCGTACGATCTGGACGGTGACGGCATACCGGAATCATCCACGAAGACGCAGGTGCAAACAAGTACGACCGAAACGACTGCGCAGAATACGGCCGGTGCAGACACGCAAACGACGGGTACCGATACGCAGACAACGGGGACACAGACCCAGGTGACCGGCACCGATGCTCAGACAGCAGGCACAGCGGCTGACACCCAGGCAGGCGGACAGGCACCTGCAGGAGATCCCGGAGCCGGGACGGGAGATGTCACACAAGGTCCGGCAGCGCAGGATCCGAATGCGGCAGGCGCCGGAAACGCGCCGGCAGCCGGCGAACAGACAGAACAAGGAGGCGGCGCATAAAGCGCCGCAAGGTCGAATGCTACAGTTTTACCGTGATTTGTATCTGGATCCGGAAATCAAGCATCCGGAGGTGATTAAGTGGAGGCTTCAGCATAATGCGGGGAGCCTCTCTTTGTATGTCATCACCCTGTGTGATACGGATTCGGTATCCGGGGAGGCACTCTTTGACGGACAGCTCCAGTTCTTTCACAGTGCATTTCTGCAACAGTCTTACGTGAAAAACAGCTGCCCCATGATCATCGGCCTTGCCAGAGGCAGAGAGAAAGCTATAGAGCTGGTCTGCCGGATCGTACAGGAGTGTATGGACGCGCAGAAGGATGCTGACCTCGTGTCGTTTCTGGCACGGAGGGATGCACGCATTGCGGCGCGGGCCGGTGATTCCCCGGGAATGGGGCCGGATACGCCGGATGCATCGAATGCATTAGAAGGCGGGAAGGGAGGCGCATGATGGCGGGGATCACAATTCTACTGTCGGTGCTGCGCATCCTTGGCTGCATTTTGCTGGTCCTTGTAGGAATTGTGCTTTTCCTTTTGCTGGTGGTGCTGCTGGTGCCGATTCGCTACCACGCAAGAGGAGAGCTGCCGGATCCGTCCTGTCACGAGACCTTCGGCGCAGAAGAGAAAAAGGCACTTCTGGCAAACGCAAGGCTGCAGGCGGGGGCCTCCTGGCTCTGCCGCCTGGTGCGGCTTACGTATTCTTATCCGGGGGAGGGCGGACCGGAGGTGTATGTCCTGTGGATCCGGCTCCTCCCGCGGAAGAAAAAGGAGGCCGAGGAGGATTCCGGACAGGAGAAGAAAAAGAAACCGAAAGAAACGGATAAGAATAAGAAAAAAACGCCGCTCCCGCTCAAAAGAATTGCAAAGGTGCTCGCTCAGAGCGAGACGAAGACGGCAGTTCGTGTTATCCTTGAACGGTCAGGGAAGTTTTTAAAGGGGATTCTTCCCGGCAAGTGGGAGCTGACAGGAACGGTGGGACTGGGGGACCCCGGGGCTACCGGGACGCTGATGGAGGCAGAGGCACTGATCTATCCTGCTGTGTGTGATCATATGTGGGTGATGCCCTGCATGGAAGGGTACCGGTTTGATTTGTCCGGCGAGGCAAGCGGGAAGATCCGCCTGGGACGCATCGTATGGATTCTGGGGAGCCTGTGGATGCAGCAGGATGTAAGGGATCTTGTGAAGCGGATTAAGAATCTGTAACTATTCAGAGCCAAGCAAAATTTCATAAATCAGACGTGAAATGCTTGCATTTCTAAGACTGATATAGAAAGGAATACCATGGCAGACAACAAGAATGCAGCAGGCAGCAGGGCTTCGGAGAAGCCGACTGTGAAGGGACGCAGCAACAGCTTTGAGAATGTGATGCACTCCATGATGCAGAGCGCAGGCGGTGTATTGACGAGCAAAACCGTAATCGGCAGCCCCATTCATGTCGATGATACGATTCTGATCCCGCTTTCGGATGTGACCGTGGGTGCGGCCGCAGGCTCCAACAACGGACAGGATAAGAATTCCGGTATGGGCGGTTTCGCCGCGAAGATGTCTCCGAGTGCGGTGCTGATCATCAAGAACGGCAATACCAAGGTTGTGAATATTAAGGATCAGAATTCGCTTTCACGTTTTGTGGACCTGGTTCCGGAGGTTGTTGACAAAATTGTCGAATCCAGAACTGCCAAGACAATGATGAGCGACGAGGAGGCCACGGAAAGGGCTTTCCCGGAGGAAGAAAATGTTTGATACAACAAGACAACGGATCATACGCGTCATCGGGCACAAAAATCCGGATACGGATTCCATCTGCTCGGCAATATCCTATGCCTATTTGAAAAATCAGATCAGCGACCAGACCCATGAGGCAAGGCGGGCCGGCGAGATCAGCCGGGAGACCCAGTTCGTTCTGGATCACTTCCACATGAGTCTACCGAAGCTCTCGGTGGATATGAGCCCGACCATCAGCTACATTGACATTCGCCAGGAGCCGGGCGTGGAGCAGGAGATGTCGACACGCGATGCCTGGCAGCGGATGAATGAGCGCAACATCGACACGCTCTGCGTCACGGACGAGGACAATAACCTGCTGGGCCTGATCACGGTGCGCGACATTGCCAATGCCAACATGGATCTGTTTCATACCGAGGTTCTGGCAGAGGCGCATACGAGCTACCGGAATCTCTTGTCGGTGCTGAACGGAAAGCTTCTGACCGGTGATCCGGAGGGCGCTGTCACGACGGGACAGATTCACATCGGCACTAGTCCGGAGGCCATGGAGGAGCTGATCCACGAGGGTGACCTAGTCATGGTGACCAATCGCTATGAGGCTCAGATGTGCGCCATCGATTACGGTGCGGCGTGCCTTGTGGTTTGCGTGGATGCATCGGTTCCGCAGAAGCTTATCGACCGGGCGACAGAGGCCGGATGTGCGGTTATCCAGACACCGTACGACACCTATGCGGCGGCAAGGCTTGTGAGCATGGCGGTGCCGGTCCGGCATTTTATGAAGAGAAATGAGCTCCTTGGCTTTAACGTCAATACGCCGGTCGAGGAGGCCAGGAAGGTCATGGCCAGTGTGCGGCACCGGTATTTCCCTATCCTGGATCGGAACGGCAAGTACTGCGGAGTGATCAGCCGGCGTAACCTTTTGAATATGCACAGAAAGCGTGTCATTCTGGTGGACCACAATGAGCGCTCCCAGGCCGTCGACGGACTGGAGGATGCAGAGATTCTGGAGGTCATCGATCATCACAGAATCGGTACGCTCGAGACGGGGAGCCCGGTTTATTTCCGGAATGAGCCGGTGGGCTGCACGGCAACGATCCTTCACGCTATGTTCCATGAGCATAATGTTGAGATTCCGAAGGACATCGCAGGTCTTTTGTTGTCGGCAATTCTCTCCGACACCTTGATGTTCCATTCCCCGACCTGTACGTTGGTGGACAAGGCGGCGGCCAAGGAGCTCGCCCAGATCTGCGGTGAGGACATTGATGAATACGGCAAGAAGATGTTCGAAGCCGGAGAGGATCTTACAGGGCGCGACGCGGACGATATCCTTCACACAGATTTCAAGGAGTTCAACATCGGAGACAAGACGATCTCTGTCGGACAGGGCTTTTTCATGAGCGGAAAGGCGTACTCCGAGGCGGGAGAAATGGTGAACGCATACCTCCCGACGGCGCTTTCCGGATCTGGTAATTCCATGATCTTCTATATGCTGACGTCGGTCATGAACCAGAGCACAGAGCTCCTGTTCGTTGGAAAGGGCGCAGACGAAGTCGTGGCCCGGGCCTTTGGCAAGGAGCCGGAGAACGGACGTGTGCTCCTTCCCAATGTTGTCAGCCGCAAGAAGCAGCTGATCCCGCCGCTTCGCGAAGCACTGCTGGCTTAAATTTCGTAGTATTGAAAATCGCGGGTAATGGTGTAGAATGGAAATAGAAAGAGGCTACCGATAGACGGTTAGTCCCTATCAGTTTTTTGGCTAAGAATGGCCGCCGACTTTGCTAGGGTCTAGGCGGTCATTTCTTTTTCCAAATATCCTTGCCGATTTTGTATCCAAACGTGATGCACGTCAGACACAAAACCAATAGCGCAATTGTATTGGAAATGTCCATGCAGCACCTCCTTTCCATGAAACACCACAAATCGGCATCTATGTAATCGGAGAGTCCAGTCCCTCCGCAGAAGGACCAACCGCCTACCGTTTTAAGGTAGCCTTGTCTCTTTTCGAGACTTCTTAACAATACCAATCCTTTGCTCTATTGGCAATGAATATGTGGGATGTGAAGAAAACGGAAATTCCGCTTGCAATTGGTCGGCGGCTTTGCTAATATACATACGTTGTCGCCTGAATTTTGAAATGTGAGGAGGTGTTAGTATGGCAAAATGTGAAGTTTGTGGCAAAGGTGCACATTTCGGAAACAATGTCAGCCATTCACATAGAAGATCCAACAGAATCTGGAACTCCAATGTCCAGAAGATCAAGGTTAAAGCTGACAGCGGCGTCAAGAGAATGAACGTCTGCACAAAGTGCCTTCGTGCTGGTAAAGTAGAGCACGCATAAGCCTTTGATCTGCTATCTTTGATGTGAGGAGCCTGTCCGAAATGTCGGACAGGCTTTTTTTCATTCTCTGTTCAGCACCTGCCATATTTCAACGTGAATTGACTGCTTGCAGGCAGATTCACGATTGAAATTGGCAGGCGGCCAAGGCGCAAAGCGCCTCTGGCCAGCCACATCGAGGATTTGCGAATGCAAATTCGAGATGGGGCTGAATGGTTACCTTTTTTTATTGGGGAGGGGACATGAGCTTTCAGAAATTCAGGGCTAAATACATCGGGGATCGCGCCTTTTACGAGCATGCGCTGCTCATTGCGGTTCCGATGATTCTGCAGAATCTGATCACGAATTTTGTCAGCATGCTGGACAACATCATGGTCGGACAGATCGGAACGGCGCAGATGAGCGGCGTTTCCATCGCCAATCAGTTTGTGTTCGTATTCAACATGGCTGTATTCGGCGGCGTGTCGGGCGCCAGCATCTTCGGCACGCAGTTCTACGGGAAGGGCGATCACGAGGGGCAGCGGTATACATTTAGGTTTCGCCTTTGGATGACGCTGCTGCTGAGTGTTCTGTTCGCGGCGGTTTTCCTGTGCTTTGACCGGCAGCTGATCTCATTGTTCCTGGAGGCAGGCGATGATGACCCAGCGCTTCTGGCCGGCACATTAGCCTACGGGCGCGAGTATCTGCGCATCATGGTCATCAGCCTCTTTCCCTTTGCCATAGGGCAGGCCTATGCCAGCACCATCCGCGAATGCGGGGAGACCCGAATCCCGATGCTGGCAGCGTTTGCCGCAGTGGGCGTGAATCTGGTACTGGATTATGCACTGATCTTCGGAAAGCTGGGGCTGCCGCAGATGGGCGTTGCCGGTGCGGCGGTTGCGACCGTCGTTGCCAAGACTATCGAGATGGCCTATATGATTCTGTGGACGCATACGCATCTGGACCGCATAGCCTGCGTGCGCGGCGCGTACAGGAGCCTCTACATTCCGGGAGACCTCGCTGGCCGCATCGTGGTGAAGGGGAGTCCGCTATTGATGAATGAGCTTCTGTGGTCCCTGGGAATGTCCGTTGTGGCCCAGTCCTATTCGGTGCGAGGCATCGACGTCGTTGCGGCGAGGAACATTGCCAGCGTCCTGGTAAATCTGTTCAATGTGGTGTTCGTGCAGATGGGCGGCTGCACCGGCATCATTGTGGGAACGCTCCTCGGCGCCGACCGGGCAGATGAGGCTGTGGATGCTGATCGGAAGATGATTGTGTTCAGTCTGGGACTGACAGTGCTCATGGCGGCGCTCCTTTTGCCTCTGTCGTTCTGGTTCCCCGGCATCTACAACACCGAGGACGAGATCCGTCAGCTGGCAACCTTCTACCTGCTGGTACAGGTACCGGCCATGCCCATCTGGTCGTTTACGAATTCCTGCTATTTTACCCTTCGAAGCGGCGGGAAAACGGGGATTACCTTCCTGTTCGACGCCGTCTATACCTGGGTGCTCATGATCCCGCTGGCCTTTGTGCTGACGCATTACACTGCGATGGATATTCACTGGATCATGGCGATTGTGACGTACTCTGAGGTGATCAAGGCGGTTGTCGGATATTTCCTCGTGAAGAGCGGCAGTTGGATACATAACATTGTGAGTAACTATTCAGAGCCGGGCAAATTTGCATAAAATGAGCGAGTAATGCTTGCATTAACGAGCACATTTTTGCAAATTTATGTGGCGAGAACGCCACATGAGCAAAAGGAAAGCTGCGAAGCAGTGATTTTGCGATGGGCTCTGAATAGTTACCATTGTGAAATGACGGTAACGCATGCCCAATGATTACAGGCCCAGTGCGGATGCGATTGACCGGCTTTTGAAGAGATGGTTAGAACCTTAAAAGATCTTGCACACAAAAACGACCGTGTTAGTTAGAATATGAACGACGGTCGTTTTTTGTGTGCATTTTATAAGTAACTCAAATTTTTACATTCCATTTTAGTTCCTACGATTTGTTTCACTTGCAATTGTACAAACTAAAAAACAATGGTATTATCTAAAAAATGCAAGGAGAAAATAAAATGACGAGAGAGGAATTACTTGAAAAACTTGATCTAATCCAAAAACTAAAATGTGAAACAGCAACATTAGAATTAAAGGGTGCTGCAGAAGGCTGTCCGAAACGTCTGTATGATTCGTTATCCAGTTTCTCAAATCAAGATGAGGGTGGAGTAATTGTATTCGGCATAGATGAGAAAAACGGCTACGAAGAAGTTGGGGTCTATGATCCACAGGATCTTCAAAAAAAGATAAATGAGCAATGCCTGCAGATGGAACCGGTTATACGGCCTTTGCTTACGGTTGTTCAAAAAAATGGGAAGTCTTTTGTCTCGGCAGAAATTCCGGGGGTCGACATTACGGAAAGGCCTGTTTTCTATCAGGGAAGAGGACGGTTAAAGGGATCCTATACCAGAATTGGAGACAGTGATGAACCCATGACGGAATATGAGGTATACAGCTACGAAGCCTACCGCAAAAAATACCAGGACGATATCCGAACGATTGAGCGTGCATCTTTTTCCTCTCTGAAAAAGAAGGAGCTTGCCGAATATGTGACCCTGTTAAAAAGGGAAAAGCCGCACCTATCGGCAATGACGGATGCAGAAATATATGAATTAATGAGCATAAAAAGGGATGACAGGGTAACGCTAAGTACAATCCTTAATTTTAGCCCATATCCGCAGGCATATTTCCCGCAATTATGTATTATTGCAACGGTTGTGCCCGGAAAGGAAATCGGCGAAACAGGGCCGGTTGGAGAACGTTTTCTCGATAATCAGCGAATCGAGGGCAGTTTGCAGGAAATGCTTGATACGGCAATGCAATTCGTGATCAGGAATATGCACAGCAAGACGATTATCAACCCGCAAACAGGCAAAAGAGAGGATCGAACGGAATACCCGATCACGGCAGTCAGAGAGGCAATATTAAATGCATTAGTACACCGTGATTACAGTGTTCATACAGAAGGAATGCCCATTCAGTTAATCATGTTCGAGGACAGAATGGAAATCAGGAATCCGGGCGGCATTTACGGAAGAATAAGAATTGATCAGCTTGGTAAGGTTCAGCCGGATACCAGAAATCCGGTGCTTGCATTTATGCTGGAGGTTTTAAAAATCACAGAGAATCGATATTCCGGAATCCCGACAATCAGAAGAACCATGCATGAGTACGATCTGCTGTCTCCGGAATTCTCTGAGGAGCGGGGCAGCTTTGTTGTTAAGCTGTATAATCGTGAGCAAACAGCCAATGGCTCCGATTTGGATGCAGAAGAGGAAAAAGACTTGCTGCTCTTCTGCAAAACTCCGCGAACCCGTCAGGAAATCTGTAGCTATTTAGGACTGAGTTCCGTATCGTATGCGGTTCAAACACGTGTAATGCCATTGGTGGAGCAGGGAATTCTTAAAATGACAGTTCCAGATAAGCCAAAAAGCCCGAAACAATTATATTATTGTGAATGATAGTCAGTTGCTTTCATAGTACTTTCTCAAGATATCCGAATAGTTACTCCGAATCAAAGATCCGGCGGTCTGCATCCCTGCAGCTGCCGGATTTTTGCTTGGGAAAATTAAAACAGCTTTCTATTATGATTAAATTTATGATTACGCATGTGGTACACTGAACTCACAGAAATGACAATGCAAATAACTACACAGATGAAATTAAAGGTTAGAATGCACAAACAATGCTGCGCGGTCCGGAGAACTTCCTTACAAGGGAAGAGCTTCCAGATCGCATAGGCATGCGTGAGGAGGAACCGTTATGAAGCGTATGGAAGAGAATAGAGAGAATAAGATAAACAAAGAGGCTGCAACAACCAGAGAAAATAACGGCAAGGCATCCAGAATTGCAAAGAACATCCTGGCAGCAGGCCTTGCTGCCGGCGGCGTAGCTGCATTCGGTGATATGAGCGTATTCGCGGCGGAGAATGAGGGCGGCGAAGAGGTATCGACGGATACACAGCAGCAGACCAGTGTGGAGCAGACGTCGGTGGATATCTCGACGGATGCTGTCAGCGTTGTTGGCTCAGAACCGGTTGCATCAGAGCCGATTGTCACGAGTAATGACGACAGTTCGCAGACAACTACGGAGACAGTGTCTCAAACTACGACAACATACTATGTTGATCCTTCGACAATCGGTGATTATGAGAATGTGAATGAGAATCCGGGGGGGGAGAATCGGACGCATTTGTATGATCAGGAAACAACTGTTACTACAACAACTACTACGACAGAATCCTCTTTAGAGGAGAATGTTGATGTGTCCGGCAGAGAAAATGAAGCTGTTGAGGATATTGCACGAGACGTTGCAGGGGACACAGACAAGGATGGTAACTATAATTTTGAAAAATCAGATCCAATTCTGACGGAGGGTGGAAACACTACCACAGTAACTGAAAAAGGAACTGTGACCGATACGGAATCGACCTTTGATGGAAATACAACTGTAACAACCACAACAACTTCTGAAGTTGTGAAGACCACGACAACGGAGAAGAGCAGCTTTATAAATGAGGAAGAGGCCAACAACTGGGCTAATGCAGAGGGTTATACACCTGGGAGTGTAACTTCTGGCCAATCAGAAACAAAGGAAACTGAAAAGAAAGATTATCTTACAAAGGATGATGCTGAGAAGGCTGCAGCAGAAGAAGCAAAAAAAGCAGGTTTAAATGAAGGTGATTATACCGTCAATCCCGCTGAAATAAGTACAGAGCAGAGTGGTAGCGGAACCGTAAAAGTGGAAAAAAAAGAAGAAGCTAAAAAGGTTGCCGAGCAGGAAGCTGCAAAAGAGGAAAATGGTGGATTTTCCGCAGGCCAGGTTAGTGTTGATAAGATCGAAGAGGTGGATGGTGAATTTACGAGTGGAACCGTTCAGTGGTTTAAAACTCAGGATGAAGCAACTCAAAAGGCACAGCAGGATGCGAAAGATTTGAGAAATGTTTCTATTACAGACGGTGATACACGAACAACAACGAAGCAGACAGGTGAAAAGAATTCATATCAAGAAGCGCTGGAAGAGGCAAAGAGTGAGGCGTTGAAAAATGGGGGCACGAATGCTCGTGCAAGTGAAGTGTCGGTAGCAAATGCAGGAAGTCTCTGGGACCCCAAATTGGATGATGATATTGAGGTTGAGGTAAAACCGAAGGCCAATTGGGACAATCTGTATGAGTTTAATTACATTACAACTGATGGCGATTTGGAGCTGTATCAGCATACGCGAGGCTCTGTGTATGTAAATGGGAATTTGGAGGGTAATGGCAGAAACGTTGATAATACAAAGGATAATGAGGCAGTTCCGGAAAGCACAACATCTTATGTCAATGGTGAGTACAGCAATGTCGCGGACGGAAGAGGGAATAAGTTTGTTGATCACGTACAAAAAGATGAGGAAGGAAGCAATTTTGTACAAGAATATTGGAGCAAGTTGGCAAATAAGATTGCTTCACTTTCGGAAGAGGCGAGAAGTAAGTTTAGGATTCTGAATGAGAATGAGCAGAATGTCACAATAAATGGAGAATATACAGATACCAGCGGAGATACTGCTAAAAGAGACGGCACCAATATGCCGATTTATGTGTACCTTGGAGATGGAAATCTGAACCTAATATGTGGGACAAATAATCAAAAAGGGTTTTACGGAATTCTGATCGCTCCGAAGGCAACGGTTAGCTTATCTCAAGAAACCAACTGGTGCGGAACGATAATTGGTAAAACAATTTCTACGCATGCAGAAGCTCACATTTGGGAGGTTCCGGAACAAATAAAAAAATGGATTGGAGAGTATGATGTAACAGAATACTCTGCCAGATATGAAGGATATGAAAAGGCCTGGGAAGTAACATGGAGCGGGAAAAAGGACGTGTATAAAGGATCCTATACAGTTAATACTTGGGATGCAACTCGCGAAAGTTCACAAATATCTGCTAAAAAAACGGTGGAGAAGATTACAAAATCTGTTACGGTGGAAAAAAGTCAAGAAAGTTTTTATGGAGATCGCAGTAATACGCCACCAGAGGTCCCGGACGTTCCAACAACGCCAACCACACCGGAAGTGCCGGATGTTCCGACAACGCCGAGTACTCCTGAAACGCCGACAACACCCGGAACGCCGGAGACTCCAGGTGATCCCATCACTCCTGTATCAGAGGAGGGCGCTGTCCTGGGCGTGCAGAGATCACAGGAGATTGCAGAGGCTGCACCTTCGGGCGGAGCTGTCCTGGGTGCGACTCGAGGCCGTCAGGTGGCAACAGGCGATGAGGCGAATGTGCTGGCAAGCGCTGCACTGGCAGGTGCTTCGGGCGCCGGGCTTGGAGGCTTTGGACTATTCCGCCGGCTTCGGAATCGCAGAAATCGAAATCGATAAGATGATGATCCTGTAAACAGGAATCAGTAGTATAGGCAGCACCTGCGCGGAGGAAGTTTCCTCTGCGCGGGTGCCGCTTTTGTGCTCCAAATGGTTGCGATGTGGCTTCAAAAATCGTTAACATCTAAATTATGAACTTTCGTATCGGCAGAAGACTTGGGAACAGCAGAATACATAGCGACAAGGCTAGCGGGAAGGGCAGCAAAGGCCACAGAGGCAGCAGAAACTGTAGTAACTGCAAGAGAGAAAAGGATCCTATCCTGCGGGGGCGGATGCTCTATTCGGTGTGCATTGTGCTGGTATATATCCTGGGGCGCAGCATTCCGATTCCGTGGGCGGTGCAGGCGGAGCGCCCCGCATATGGAAGCGGCGTGCAGGCACTGATCGGAAGCTTTCTGGGGAGCAGCGTGTCGTCGGCCTCGGTCTTTTCGCTGGGCTTGACGCCATGGGTGACCTCCATGGTGCTGGTGTCGGTGTTTCAGAAGACGGTGGAGGATAAGACGCAGCCCAAATCCCCGGTTCTTGCCAATCGGGCAACGCTTCTGCTGGCAACTGTGCTGGCCATCCTGCAGGCTGGAATCAGCGCCGGAAACCTGCAATACCATGCCTGGGGGAATCTGGGGCTGGCTGAGCTGCGGCTTATGACGGCGGCGGTGCTGGTGACGGGCTCATTTCTCATCCGGTGGCTGGTGGGACGCAACACGTCCTGGGGAATCGGCGGACAGTCGCTGCTGATATTGGTGAATGTTCTGGGGAATCTGCGCGTGGTACTGGCCGAGTACGCAGGTGCTGCGGCAGCGGCGGATACTGGGTGGAAGACGGCGGGGATGCTCATTGCTGGCATGGGAGCCGTTATTTTGATTTACCTTATCATGGTGCTGCTCGAGGGCGGTGAATTCCGCAATACGGTGCGGCGTGTGGGGATCAACAATAAATATGCCGAGGACGGTTATCTGGCGATTCGCCTGATGCCGGTGGGGACGATGCCGGTGATGTATGTGATGTCCTTTTTTACCCTGCCGTATTATGTGCTGCTGATTCTGAACGTGTTCCTCCCGGGGAGGGAGTGGATTGAGAAGGGACTGGCGGTGCTGAATCTGAATCAGACGGCAGGGGTATTCCTGTTCGGAGGGATTCTGCTCGTTCTGACGACGGTGCTGGCGCTGATCTTCGTCGGGCCGGGGGAGATTGCAAGGAGTCTGGAGCGGCAGGGGGACTTTCTGGACTACATGGAGCCTGGGAAGGAGACGGCGCGGCGCCTGCGGGGGCAGACGCTGGCGGCGGCGCTGCTCTCCGGAGCGGCGACCTGGGTGATGATCATTCCGCCGCTCCTCGTGCGGGCAATGCGGGGGGCAGACTCCGGCATCTATATGGCGCCGATGACGATTATGATGGCGGCCGGTATGGCGGCGGAGCTGCTGGAGGAGGCGAAGGTGTATAAGGCGATGGAGAGCTATGAGCCGTTTATGTAGGGGAGGATTGTCGCGCCCGCGGCTGTCTGCTACACTGTAGGCAGTTGCATAGCATAGTTCCTTTCTGTGGATGCCGTCTGGCGAGCTGCGGCGGTCAAATCTTAGTCCTATCTGAATTCACATCGAACGAAGCATATGCAGTGGATACTTTATAATCTGCAGGAGCTTCGGAAGAAAGCCGACGGGATGAGATTGGTGATGTCTGTTTTTATCGCGAACAGTAAGCCGGAACCGGTTCAATCTGCGAGGGGGCGGATTATGCGGACCTCCCGGACTCTTATGTGGTTATGATCAGCCCGCGGGATCTGTTCCGCAAGGGGAGGCACATGTACTGCTTCCGAAACTATGAGAGGACGGATCGCGAGCTGGAGCTGGGCGATGGAACAACGAAGGTTTTCCTTAATACGCATGGCAGCGGAGACGATATTTTGCCGGAGCTGAAGAACTTCCTGGACTTCATCAACGGAGAGGCGCCGGCAGATGCCTTCTGCGAGGAGGTGTACCGGCAGGTGCAGAAAACGAAGCTGAGTGCCGAGACAAGGAGGAATTTCATGGAATTCGAATATATGCAGATGCTGGCGAGAAAGGATGCCAGGAGTGAGGGATTTAAAGAAGGAGAAGAAATTGGCCTGCAGAAAGGACGACAGGAAGGAGTAGAAAGAGGACGCTTGGAGAGCTTCGCATCGCTTGTTCAGGATGGTATTCTCTCGCTTTCGGATGCTGCAAGGCGTTCGGGTCTGAGCGAGGAGCAGCTGAAGGGCTGGATGCAGCAGCACGCGAATTGCTCGTTACCGGAACGTGTGTGAGGGAAATCATCATGTCGGCTAGTCGGTATTGGCATAGTGATATTGCCATGCTGTTTGTACATGGTGTTGTCTTGTACACACTTTGGTTGAGCTGTTTTCGTGGTAAGATGAGTTCATAAGGAGGGTTTGGATGGTTTATACGATTGATGAAATCCGACAGATTGTCACTCCTATTGCCGAAAAATACTGCCTTCCGGCTGTATATTTATTTGGATCCTATGCAAGAGGGACGGCAAATGATCATAGTGACGTTGATTTGCTGATAGACACTGATGGGACCCGGCTGAGAAGTCTTTTAGCGCTGGGCGGACTTTATAATGAATTGGAAGAAGCTCTCGGGAAGAGGATCGATTTGATTACCGTCAGTTCTCTGGAACAGCGCGTGCAGATCCCTAGTGAAGAAGCATTTCGGAATGAGGTATGGAAGGAGAAGGTGAGCCTATATGATGCAGCCTGATCTGCAGCGAATTGCACACATTCGCGACTATTGCGAGGAAATTCAAAAAACAATTGCACGCTATGGCAATGCTTTTGAATCTTTTGACAACGATGCGGACTATCAGCGATCGGTATCTTTTTCAATTCTGCAAATTGGCGAACTCAGTGGCGGGTTATCATTGGAATTCCGTAGAGAAACAGCAAATCGTGTGCAGTGGGGACCGATGAAGGGAATGAGAAATTTGGTAGCTCATAGCTATGGAAGTATGAGCCGTGAAATTATCTGGGAAACTGCGGTGACAGATATTCCGGCTTTAAGGGAGTTCTGTGATCAAATATTGCAAGCAGCGGATTCCTTTGCAAATCCGTGCGATCCACCGAAGGCTACTTGAGCGGCGGCAGAGGGAGAAGGTTCATGTATAGTTTTATCCCTTCCTGGTATGGTGACAGGGGAGACTGGCAGGGAAATGTTCTGCCGTGGCACGAGGCAGGACACTCCTACGAATTTGATGATACGGTAAACCACCTTCGGATGTTCCGGGATGCGGGAGAGGAGACGGAGGTTTTGTGCCTTGGGTGGTCGCCGAGGCTCCGCCGGTTTCTGCACCGGCAGAGTCTTGACCGGATTTCCTGCTGGTCGGTGTTCGACGAGCTGCAGGGAATCACGCTGCAAAAGCCGGCGGTGTTCTCGTATCTGGAGCTCCCGTGGCCGGAGGACACAGAATGGGTATATATGCCGACGCATCTGGCGGCTTACCTTGGGAATCAGCACTATGCAGATGTGGAATTCGCCGGAGACGGAACGCTGTGCTGGGTGGACTATTATGCGGATGGATCTCTTGTACGCAGGGATGTCTATGATGACCGGGGCTTTTGTTCGTCGTCCATATTCTATCGAAACAGGGAGCTGCTGCGGCAGGAGTACTACGACCAGAACGGGCGGCTGCGGTTTACTCAGGAAAACGTCATAAACGGCGCAGGTGTGATTCGGATTGCGAAGGGCGCGGAGGCAGACTTTGCACAATCTGTTTATGACTCAATAGAGGAGCTGATCGGGGATCGGCTCACACGGTATCTGGCGGGGCATCCGGACCGGGAGGCAATCGTCATTGCTGCCAACACGCGGCACAATGCGCTGATTCGACAGGCACTGGAGACGCTGCCGGAGCAGCGGGTTGTGATGTCCTTCTTCGAAGACCGATTTGACCTGCAGGACCGTGAGACACTTCTTCATGATACGCACAATGCCAGCCTGATTGTGACGGATACCGAGCACGCGGCGCGGCAGATTCGGGAGGCTGGCGTGCAGGACATCCCCATCTGCGACATTTCGCCCTTTGACGTGCGGCTGCCATTGGGGAAGAGCCAGCAGATCCGCGAGCTGAAGATCTTCATGCC
>CAVGIV010000014.1:28709-46185 GCA_963629395.1 Paludibacteraceae bacterium
GCAGACACGGGAGCTGGAAGACAGAACCAGCGACCTATCTGCACGCATTCGGGTGACGCCGTATCATTCCGAGACGGATCTGATCCGCATTCTGCGCGATGCGAGAGTCATTCTGGATGTGCGCGACCAGCCGGAGCTCTACCTGCAGATCGCGGGGATCAGCGCGGGCATTCCGCAGATCAATTACCGCTTCACACGCTATGTAAAGCACAAAAAGGACGGATACATCATTCAGAACATCAACTACATCACCGGTGCGCTGGAATACTATCTGGACAGCCTGTCCGGATGGAATGAGGCACTGGTGTACTGCGTGCAGGAGGTTTCGCAGTACACCGGGGGAACACTGGTGAAGCGTTGGAAGGAAATGCTGGCCTAGTACATCGGGGAGCTATTTAAAAATCGATGTACCAGGCAGCACAGGAATAGCAGGCAGTGGTGCGCAAGGAGACATGGCAGCAGGAATCATGCAAAATAACATTCAAACGACCGGGCTTTCCCAGGCAGCGTCCATGTCGCTGCCGGTACGGCAGATCATGGCGAGGCCGGAGCTGGGCGGCAGAGTGTCGTTTTGCGGACATGCGGAGCTTTCTCTGGAAGGGGATTTTGGCGATCACTTTCGAAGAACACTGGAATGGATAAAGAGTGTACGGCTTCCGGCGAATACGTCCTGGCAGATCTGGCCGGAGCTTCGCACCGAAGGAGATGTGCAGGTGCGGCTTCGCTGTTTTTTCTGGAATGACGGTGCGAGAGAGGCGGCAGGCTCTGCACTGCGGGAGGATCTGACGAAGCCTTTTTATATTGCGGCTGAGGAAGATATGGAGCTGGCCTTTGCGCTGGAGGCAGTGGGAAACGGTCGTATTCACGTCGGCCCGCTCCACCTGCGGCAGACGGTGACAGGTGGCAGCGTCTTCGTGCGCGGAACGCAGCGCACGGTGGACGTAGGCGGGGAAGAGCTGTTCACCTGCTTTCGTTCGATGGACCGCAAGCCCCCTTTATATGTGAAGTTCTCGGACCGGCGAACCCGGGAAGGGTTTGACAGCTTTGAGGAGCTGTATGTGCGAGGGTGTCCTTTCCTTGTGCTCTATGACCCGCGGCTGGGAGGCGGCTGCGGATACCTTGGTACTCCTGACTATGAGAAAATGGTGCGGCAGAAGATCACCGGCGCTATGGGGACGCTGGGCTTTGACAACTCTCAGGTGATCCTGGATGGGAATTCCCTGGGGGCAGCAGGCGCCCTGTACTACGGAGCCTCCCTTCACCCGCGGGCGACGATCCTGGGGCGGCCCATTGTGAATCTGGGCGATATGGCGCTTCGGGAGAAGCTCTGGCGCCCGGGCGGGTTTCCGGCCTCACTCGATATCCTGCAGAAGCTGGAGGGCGCCGCTGCGCCGGAGAACGCGCAGCATCTGAATCAGAAAATGCAGGAAAGGCTGGAGAGCGGAAACCTTGAGGGAACGCGGCTCGTCGCGGCATATATGAAGGAGGATGACTACGACCCTTCGGCGTACATGGATCTTCTTCACCACCTGAGGGGGAAGCGGGCCCGCGTATTCGGCAAGGGCTTTGAGGGACGCCATGACGATGGCCGGGAGGAGGTCGAAGAATGGCTGGAGCTGCAGCGCCGCAGGATCCTCCGGGAGTTCTGGGGAAGATAGGCCGCATTTAAGGGCGAGGAATGCAGGGAATGGGATTTTGGAAGCGAGAGAGGCAAACAGAAGACGGGCAGATCACGGGCACAGATCCGGAGCGGATTGTGTGGCTCGTGTACTGGGGCCACTATGCGCAGGATGCATGGATGTATGGCAGCACCATTACCTTTCGCTCTGCAGCAGACGTCCTGTTTGAAAATACCGGCATGCCGCCCGGCTTTTCTGTCAAGGAGTGGTTTTCCTCCACGGACTATTCGGAGCAAAGGCTCGAGCCGCAGCTGCCGCTCATGCTGGAGGGAGCATCCTATCATGTGCTGGTCTGCAAGGAGGATGAGCCGGAGGGCGGGAGCTTTCTGCGGCTGAATTTCTACGACCGGCAGGGAGACCTTCTGGAATTTCAGATGCTCCAGGGAACGGGCGGCTCTGTCACGTGCCCCGAGGGAGCCTTTCGGTATACGGCGCAGCTGGTGGAGGGCGGCGCGGGCAGGATCTGCTTTCACTATCTGCTGCTGGCCCAGGAGCCTGTGTGGCAGGAATTGAAGGAGGCGCTGCAGCTGCCGGGCAGCGAGGAGAGAAAGGCACTGGAGCAGGCAATTGTGGCTGGGAGACGAACGGTGCGGCTGTGAATTGCAGCAGGCGCCACTACAAATAAAAATCAGCCGCTGTCCGGGATTTTTACAGTAATCGTTTATGAATTCACTGCATAATCACCTACAACTGAATCAGATGCGGGGTCTTCTGGCCCGGGTGAATGCCTGCGCAGAGCAAATGAGGTCGTGCCAGGATGCGGACCTGCAGGCTATGACAGGGCGCTTTCGCGGAGAAATCCGGAAGGGAAGGACACCGGACGAACTTCTGCCGCAGGCCTTTGCGGCCATGCGAGAGGCGGCGGGACGCGTACTGGGCAAATATCCGTACGATGTACAGGTGCTGGGCGGCATTGCACTCCACCAGGGGAAGATCGCCGAGATGAAGACCGGAGAAGGTAAGACCCTGGTGGCGACGATGCCACTGTATCTCAATGCGCTTTTCGGGAAAAGCTGCATCCTGGTGACGACCAACAGCTATCTGGCGGCCCGGGACGGGAAGGAGCTGGAGCCGCTCTACCGCTTTATGGGGCTGACGGAGGCGGTCGGTGTCTCTGATAAGGAGGGCGGACAGCTGACCAATGCCCAGAAAAAGCGCGTCTATGCCTCGGATATCGTATATACCACGAACGACACGCTGGCCTTTGATTACCTGTTTGAAAATCTGGAGGACACCAAGGAAGGACGGTACCTTCGGGGAATGGATTATGTCATCGTGGACGAGGCGGATTCGGTGCTACTCGACAGCGCCCAGATTCCGCTCATCGTTTCCGGCATGCCCCGGGTACAGTCGAATCTGTTCGGGATCGCGGATTATTTTGTCTCGACTCTGAAAAAGGATGAGGACTATCAGAAGGAGAACCGAAGCGTCTGGCTGACGCAGTCCGGCATCCGGAAGGCAGAGCGGTTTTTCAGCCTGGGGCAGCACGAGCTGTACACGCCCCGGCACGAGGCGCTGGTCCGGCACATCTGTCTGGCACTGCGGGCGCACGAAACGATTGAGAAGGAAGAACGCTATATCGTCCGTGACGGCGCGGTCTGCCTCCTGGATGAAAAAACAGGGCGCGTCCAGCCCAGCACCAAGCTCCGCTGCGGGCAGCACCAGGCCCTGGAGGCCAAGGAGCACGTGGAGATCACGAAGGAGAGCCGCGCGGTGGCTTCGGTGACGTACCAGAGCTACTTCAACATGTATGAAAAGCTCGCCGGTATGACGGGGACCGGAGCGGGCGATGCGCAGGAATTCCGTCAAATTTACGGACTGGAAACTGTGGTGATTCCGACCCGGAAGCGGGTACAGAGAAGGGACTTGCCGGACGTCCTTTATCCGAATCGCAATTCGCAGCTGCAGGCGGCACTTTGTGAGGTGCAGAAGGTGCATGAGAGCGGACAGCCGGTGCTCGTTATCGCCAGCTCCATCGAGATGTCGGACCTTTTTTCGCAGCTCCTTTTGGACTGCGGCATCCCCCACAACGTGCTGAATGCCTACAACATCGCCAAGGAAGCAGCGATCATTCAGGAGGCAGGGCACCTGGGGGCTGTTACCGTGGCGACCTCTGTCGCAGGACGCGGAACGGACATCCGGCTTGGAGACGGCGCGGCAGACAGAGGCGGTCTTGCCGTCATCGGCATCGGCCTGATGGTCAACAAGCGGCAGGAGCTCCAGGGGCGGGGGCGAAGCGGCCGGCAGGGAGATCCAGGATTTTCGCGGTTTTATCTCTCACTTGAGGACGAAGTGGTAAAGCTCTACGGAAGGAAATGGCTTGCAGCCTTTCAGGAAGGCGGCGGGCAGATCCGCAGCCGGCGGATTCTGCGCGCCGTGCATGCAGCGCAGCAGACCGCTTCGGACCTGGCAAGGGCCGGGCGCAAGGCCACCAAGGATTACGGTGAAAGCATGGAGAAGCAGCGCAATCTCATCTATGCCACACGGAACCGGGTTATGGACAGCGTGCCGACAGAAAAGGCCTACTATCTGGAGCTGGAGAAAAAGGTCATCGGAAACTATCTGGACAGACTGGGGCACTTGCCGGATCCTGATGACATCGCTTACTTTATCATGGACAACATTTCCTGCGAATTCGAGGATTTCCCGGCAAAGGAGCAGCTCGCAACAAGAGAGGAGGCATTGGAACTCCTCCTGCGGCAGGCAGAGCTTGCCTTCGAGAGAAAGGCAGCAGAGCTGGGCACCCAAAGGACCTTTGAAAACTACTGCCGTCTCATGACGCTGCACGCCATCGATCAGGCCTGGGTGGAGCAGGTGGATTACATGCAGCAGCTGCGACAGGTGATTTCCGGAAGACAGTATGCCCGCCGCAATCTGAAATTCGTCTTCCCGCAGGAGGCCTGCCGCGGCTTCGAGAAGATGAAGCTGGAGATCTACGCAGGTACTCTGCGCAATATTCTCCTCGGCGAGCCTGTGCGAAGGCCGGACGGGAAGCTGACCGTCCTGTACCCGTAGCTCTTATGGACCAGCTAGCCGACGGGTCCTGGCGGAGCTGTCCGGTTCGGGGTCTGCAGGCTCTTCCTTGCGGGTATGCGGCAGGTCCTGTATAATAGGCCGTGATTATGACCGCAGAGCAGCTGGCCGGGTCCGACGGTGTTTTGGCATGGAAGGGGAAGAGCCTCTAGCTGGGCAGACAAGGGCGGTGTGCACGGCGCTTTGCAATACGGACAGGAAAGGAGTCTGGAATATGAAGTCTTCTTCGATGAATACTCATATGGGAAATATCTCCATTGATAATGAGGTGATTGCGCAGTATGCAGGCAGCGTTGCCGTGGAGTGCTTCGGCATCGTGGGAATGGCCGGCGTCAATGTACGTGACGGCGTATTCAGCCTGCTTAAAAAGGAATCCATGACAAGGGGCATCAATGTCTCACTGACACCGGAGGGAAAGCTGATCATTGACTTCCACGTGATTGTCTCGTACGGCGTGAACATTCCGACGGTGGCCGACAATCTCATCGAGAGCGTCCGGTACAGAGTCGAGGAATTCACCGGACTTGAGATTGAGAAAATGAACGTCTTCGTCGAAGGCGTGAAAGTCATTGACTGATGGGAGGATCGCAGAACGTGAGTACTACTGCCATAGATGTACAGCTCCTTAGGAAGATGTTCCTTTGCGGAGCACAGAATCTGGAGTCGAATAAAGCCTGGATTAATGAGCTCAACGTGTTCCCGGTGCCGGACGGCGATACCGGAACCAATATGAGCATGACCGTGATCTCCGCGGCAAGGGAGGTTCTTGAGGCGGAGGATCCAAGCGACATGAAGAAGGTCTGCAAGGCCATTTCTTCGGGATCTCTTCGCGGCGCCCGCGGCAATTCCGGCGTTATTTTGTCCCAGCTTCTGCGCGGGTACTGCAAGATCGTGCGTGACTGCCAGGTGATTACGGTTCCTTTGTGTGCAGATGCCTTTGACAAGGCCGTGGAGACGGCGTACAAGGCGGTTATGAAGCCCAAGGAGGGCACGATTCTCACCGTTGCCAAGGGTGCCGCAGAAAAGGCAAGAGAGCTGGCCGATGCCGGCATGGAGGACTATGACGAGTTCCTGCCGCAGGTAATTGCCTATGCGGAAGAGGTCCTGGCGCAAACACCGGACATGCTGCCGGTTTTGAAACAGGCCGGCGTTGTGGATTCCGGCGGACAGGGTCTTGTCCAGCTCTTAAAGGGCGCGCTGGAGGGCTATCAGGGCAAGGACTACGACGAGGAGGCGCTTCTCCATCCTGGTAAGAGCGAGGACGGAGAGGAAGAGGAGAAGGCATCTGCCGGAGAAGACATCCGGTATGGCTACGTGGTTACATTCCGCGAGGTCTTCACTAAGCCCTACAATGACAAAATCGACCGCGATGTTGCCAACTACATGAACACCATTGCGGAGCTGATCGTTACGCATCGGGATGAGAAGTCGATGACCGTTCAGCTCCACACCAATGATCCGGGACTGGTCCTGCAGAAGGCGCTTTTGTACGGTGAGCTGGAGAAAATCTCCATCGCGAATCTCCGTGCGGGAGAGACCTTCGAGCCTTTAAAGAAGGAGGAAGCCGCGCCGAAGACTGCAGTAGAAACGGTTCCTGCAGTGACGCCGCAGGAGAGTGCAGAACCGGAGCAGGAACATCCGCACAAGGAAATCGGAATGATTGCTGTCTGCGCAGGCGATGGCCTTGCGGAGATTTTCCGCGGTCTTGGCATTGATTATGTCATCTCCGGCGGACAGACCATGAACCCGAGCACCGAGGACATTCTGAATGCGGTGGAGAAGGTGAATGCGGATACTGTATTCATTCTGCCGAACAACAAGAACATCATTCTGGCGGCCAGACAGGCAGCGGAGATTTCTGAGGATAAGAAGCTAGTGGTCATTCCGACCAAGACGGTGCCGCAGGGCATCACGGCAGCGATCAATTTCATTCCGGATCAGGATGCAGAGCTCAATGAGCAGACGATGACCGAGGAAATCGCAAAGGTAAAGAGTGCAGAGGTCACTTATGCCGTTCGCGATACTGTGATTGACGGTGTGGAGATTCACGAGGGCAATATCATGACGATCGGCGACAGCGGCATTCTGGGTGTCGGCGATGACCGGAATACAGTGTCACTGGAGGCCCTGGAGAAAATGGTAGGCGATACCACAGAGCTGATCAGTATTTACTACGGCTCTGAGGCATCAGAGGAAGAGGCCAAGGCTCTTCGTGAAGCCGTCTCGGAGAAATTCTCCGGCATCGACGTGGAGCTGCAGGCAGGCGGACAGCCGGTGTACTATTACATCATTTCTGCCGAGTAAGAGCGAAAAGCGGGCGCCTGCATAGCAGGTGCTGGCCTGGTACATCGAGTTTTGCAGTAAAGATTTAAAAGGAGACGGAGTTCATCCGTCTCCTTTTGCAGCTGTTCAGAGCCAGTCAAATTCACGTTTGGAACTGGCAAGTGGCCAAGACGCGAAGCATTGAAAGAAGGCTGGAAGAGAAATGATCACAAGAGACAGTATGCTCACAGATCTCCCCGGAATAGGGGAGAAGACGGCGAAGCTCTATGCGAATAAAGGCATCCGCACGGTTGGAGAACTCCTCGATTTCTACCCGCGGGATTATGACTTTTTCATGCCTCCGGTTTGTGTGAGCAGCCTTCAGTCCGGGGAGCTTTCGGCGGTGATGCTCACCATTCTGGGGACCGGGCGCACCGCGTACGCAGGGCGTTATAAGATGACCAGCTTCCAGGCAGCCGATGCTACCGGAGAGATTCGCATCACCTTTTTCAACATGCCGTTTCTGGTGGGGAAGCTCCAGGCCGGGAGTGTTCATGTGTTCCGCGGGATTGTAAAGCGTCATCAGAACGGGAAGCTCTCACTGGAGCATCCCGCCATCTATACACAGGAAGCGTATGCGGCGCTGGAGAACACATACCTTCCCAGATATAGTCTGACCAAGGGACTTACCAATAGCAGCATCATGCGCGTGATGAAGAAGGCCCTTGCAAGCTGTGCTTTGTCCGGAGCAGCTCCTGGTAAGACTGATTTCCGGGAGAGTGGGTCATCAGAGGAAAAGCCACTGGAAGGAAGTCCTCTGAAGGCGGATGGCGAAGGTGCCGGGACATTCCATGATCTTCCGGAAGAGGACCTGCAGCGCCTTGGTCTTATGCGAGAGGAGGACGCAGTATACGCCATCCATTTCCCGGCGAGCAGGCAGGAGCTGATCGCCGCCAGAAACCGAAAGGTCTTTGACGAATTTCTCTCCTTCCTTCTGACCATCCGTCGCCAGAAGAAAAAGGAGCAGGCACTGGTGAACACCAGACCACTCATGCCGTCCGAGGAGACCGGGAAGCTGATCGCGGCGCTTCCCTATGAGCTGACAGACTCTCAGAAACGCGCGTGGAAGGAGATTGAGGCGGACGTTACGGGTCCGTATGTTATGAACCGTCTTCTGCAGGGGGATGTGGGAAGCGGCAAGACCATCCTTGCCTTTCTGGGACTTTTATTGTGCGCGGCCAACGGCAGGCAGGGGGCCTTGATGGCACCGACCGAGGTACTGGCTGAGCAGCATGCGAGGGATCTGGAGGAGCTTGCCCGGCAGTATAGCCTTCCGATTCACCCGGTCCTTCTGACCGGCGCTGTCACAGGGGCTAGGCGCAAAAAGGCCCTCGCCGCCATCCAAAGCGGAGAGGCCAATGCCGTCATCGGCACACACGCATTGATTCAGGACACTGTGTCCTATCAGGATCTGGCGCTGGTCATTACTGATGAACAGCACCGCTTCGGCGTGCGCCAGCGTGAGGCCCTGGCCGGAAAAGGGGAAACCACGCCTGTTCTCGTGATGAGCGCAACGCCGATCCCCAGAACGCTCTCCATCATCCTGTACGGCGATCTTCAGGTAAGCCGGCTGACCGAGCTTCCTAAAAACCGCCTTCCCATCAAAAATCTGGCGGCTCCCGCCAGCCAGCGCGGGAAGCTCTACCGATTCATCCTGAAGGAAATTGCAGAAGGACGGCAGGCCTATGTCATCTGCCCGGCTGTGGAGGAGAGCGGTCTTGAGCAGATGGAAAATGTGACAGACTACACCGAGAACCTTCGGAAAAGCCTGCCGTCCGAGATTCGAATCGAGTCCTTGAACGGCCGCATGAAGCCATCGGAAAAGAACCGGATCATGACCAAATTCGCGGCTCACGAGATCGACATTCTGGTGTCCACTACGGTAATCGAAGTGGGTATCAACGTCCCCAACGCCACCTGCATCCTGATCGAAAATGCGGAACGCTTCGGTCTCTCTCAGCTCCACCAGCTGCGCGGCCGTGTCGGCCGGGGACAGTGGCAGTCCTACTGCATGTTCCTGTATTCCGAAGGCCAGAAGGAGAAGCCAAAGCGTCTTGCCATCCTGGAGAAAACAAACGACGGCTTTGAAATCGCAGAGCAGGATCTAAAGCTGCGCGGCCCCGGCGATCTTTTCGGTATCCGGCAAAGCGGGGAAATGGGCTTTCATCTTGCGGATATCTACGAGGACGCAGACATCCTGACGAAGGCGGCAAGCTACGCCGACGAAGTGCTGGGGAAAGATCCGCAGTTCACCTTTGCCGGAGAAAAGAGTGTGGATTTCCGCTCTATCTAACTGTCGGAGGCGCAACCGGGATGGGTGGTGTGCATGTCTTCCTCGCAGGAATTCTCTATGAATCTGTTCCATTCATGAGAATCCGGCTGCTCGTCACAAAATCGCATCACTCCATTCCCGAGTGATGCCTCCTTGCCGTTACGCTTGCAAGGAATTCGAAATCCACGTAAAATCAGTCTGTATGTCTGAAGCATGGTGCCTGCAGGCAACGCAGTTTTTAAATGCACAGCAGGTGTACAACAGATACCATATGGAGGTCACAATGGCAAAGGTAGCAATTGTAACAGACAGCGGAAGCGGTATAACTCTGGCACAGGCCAAAGAAATGGGAGTCGGGCTCGTGTCCATCCCGTTCATGTTCGGTGATAATGAGAAAACCTATTTTGAAGATATTAACCTGACAAGAGATGAGTTCTTTGAGCGGCTCAAGTCTGGCGAGACAGTACACACCTCGCAGCCGTCTCCTGTCGACGTCCTGAAGGTATGGGATCAGGTATTGGAGGAAAATGACTCCCTGGTATACATCCCCATGTCCTCCGGACTCTCCGGATCCTGCCAGTCAGCAATGATGCTCTCCGGGGACTACGACGGAAAGGTCGAGGTCGTGAACAACCAGCGCATCTCCGTTACCCAGAAGCGCTCCGTGCAGGACGCCATGGAAATGGCGGCAAAGGGCTGGACGGCTCGGCAGATCAAGGACAAGCTCGAAGAGGTTCGTTACGAGCAGAGCATCTACATCATGGTTGATACACTGACCTATTTAAAGCGCGGAGGACGCATTACGCCGGCAGCGGCAGCCATCGGAACGCTGCTGCGGATCAAGCCTGTGCTGAAGATCTTCGGTGAGCGTCTTGACGCCTTCGCCAAGGCCAGAACCGAGCAGCAGGCCCGCACCATGATGATCAATGCAATGAAGAACGACTGCGAGAAGCTCTATGGCGGCATGGATAACGTATGGCTGTATGCCGTGGAATCCAAAGCACCCGATTTTGCCGCATGGGGCGAGCAGATCCGCGACGCGTTCCCTGGGCATCTTGTGGAGGAGGACAAGCTTCCCTCCGTCATCAACTGCCACATCGGCGAGGGCGCTCTGGCCATCGCCTGCTCACGGAAGGTAGATGTAGACTAAAGAGGAATTACATGGCAGAAAGTACGCAGTATAACGCCTCCAGCATCCGGGTGCTGGAGGGACTCGAGGCAGTCCGCACAAGACCCGGCATGTACATCGGCAGCACCTCCACAAGAGGCTTAAACCACCTGATCTATGAAATTGTGGACAACTCCGTCGACGAGCACCTCGCAGGCTTTTGCGACACCATCCAGGTGACGCTGGAGGCGGACGGGTCCTGCACGGTGGCCGACAACGGACGCGGCATCCCCATTGATATGCATGAAAAGGGCGTGTCCGCGGAGCGCGTTGTGTTCACAACGCTCCATGCCGGCGGCAAATTTGACAATAAGGCGTATGCAACCTCCGGCGGCCTCCACGGCGTCGGATCTTCTGTCGTGAACGCACTTTCGGAGCACATGACCGTGCAGGTGCGGAAAGGCGGACAGGTCTATGAGGACCGCTACCGGCAGGGAATTCCGGATCAGGAGCTGGTAAACGGCCTTCTTCCGGTGGTCGGCAAGGCCAAGACCAGCGGGACCACCATCAATTTCCTTCCGGATCCGACTATTTTTGAAAAGACCAGGTTCAAGGAGGAGGACATCAAGTCGCGCCTCCATGAGACCACCTACTTAAATCCCAGGCTCACCATTGTCTATGAGGATAAGCGGCCGGGCACCGAGGAGAAGCAGGTTTACCACGAGCCGGACGGCATCGCCGGGTTCGTCCGCGAGCTGAATAAGTCTGATGAGACCGTGACGGACGTCATCTATTTCAGCGGACAATACGAGAACATACAGGTTGAGTGCGCCTTTCAGTACATCCGTGATTTCCGGGAGGAGATCATGGGCTTTTGCAACAATATTTACAATTCCGAAGGCGGCACGCACCTGACCGGCTTTAAAACGGCCTTCACTCAGGTCATCAACGGCTACGCAAGAGAGCTGGGAACGCTCAAGGAAAAGGACGTCAATTATACCGGCGCCGATGTGCGAAACGGCATGACGGCCGTCATTGCGATCAAGCACCCGGATCCCCGTTTCGAGGGTCAGACCAAGACCAAGCTGGACAATCCGGATGCCTCCAAGGCGGTTTCCCAGGTGACAACGGACGAGACGACGCACTATTTTGACCGGAATCTGGAGCAGCTCAAGGCCGTGATTGAATGCGCCGAGCGGGCAGCGAAGATCCGCAAGTCTGAAGCCAAGGCCAAGACGAATATGCTGGTGCGGCCGAAGTTTTCCTTTGACTCCAACGGAAAGCTCTCCAACTGCGAATCCAGGGATGCGTCCAAGTGCGAGATCTTCATCGTTGAGGGTGATTCCGCCGGCGGCTCTGCCAAGATGGCAAGAAACCGGATGTTCCAGGCCATTCTCCCCATCCGGGGCAAGATTCTCAATGTAGAGAAGGCCTCCATGGATAAGGTGCTGGCCAATGCAGAGATCAAGTCCATGATCAACGCCTTCGGCTGCGGCTTTTCCGAAGGGTACGGACAGGATTTTGACATTACCAAGCTTCGCTATGACAAGATCATCATCATGGCCGATGCCGATGTGGACGGCGCGCACATTTCAACGCTCCTTTTGACGTTGTTCTACCGCTTTATGCCGGACCTGATTTACGAGGGACATGTCTACGTTGCCATGCCGCCCTTGTATAAGGTCGTGCCCAAAAAGAAGGGCGAGGAGGGTGAATACCTTTACGACGATGCGGCACTTGCCAAATACCGCAAGACCCATTCCGGCTTTACGCTGCAGCGCTACAAGGGCCTTGGCGAGATGGATCCTGCGCAGCTGTGGGAGACGACGCTGGATCCGGCCAGGAGGCGCCTGCGCAAGATTCAGATTGATGACGGGCGCATGGCGTCGGAGATGACAGGACTGTTGATGGGAACCGATGTTCCGCCCAGACGTGACTATATTCATGCACATGCAACCGATGCCGAGCTGGATGTGTGATAAGGACTTTGTATGTCAAGAAAACCAATTACCGAAACAATTGAAGAGCAGATCATTCCCAGTGAATACTCGGAGCTGATGCAGAAGTCCTACATCGACTATGCCATGTCGGTCATCATCAGCCGCGCGCTTCCGGATATCCGGGACGGCTTAAAGCCCGTGCAGCGCCGCGTTCTCTACGATATGTCGGAGCTGGGCATTCACCACGACGGAGCGTACCGTAAGTCTGCGCGTATTGTCGGTGATACCATGGGTAAGTACCATCCGCACGGAGACTCCTCCATCTACGACTCCCTGGTCGTGATGGCGCAGGATTTTAAAAAGGAGCTTCCGCTCGTCGACGGTCACGGCAATTTCGGAACCATCGAGGGTGATTCGGCCGCTGCCATGCGTTACACCGAGGCGCGGCTCCAGAAGATTACAGAGGAAGGGCTTTTAGCGGACCTTGACAAGGACGTCGTGGACTTTGTCCCGAACTTCGATGAGACGGAGAGGGAGCCATCGGTCCTGCCGGCCATGTTCCCCAACTTCCTCATCAACGGCTCCGAGGGCATCGCCGTCGGCATGGCGACCTCCACGCCGACGCATAATGCGGCGGAGGCAATTGATGCCGAGATCGCACTGCTGGAGGATCCGCAGGCGACCACAAGAGATCTGATGCGGCACATAAAGGGACCGGATTTTCCGACCGGCGGTATCGTGGTCAATAAAAATGACCTGCCCGCCATCTATGAATCCGGCCAGGGCAAGATCCGCCTGCGCGGCAGAGTGGAGGTCGAAAAGGGCAAGTCCGGTCACATCCAGCTGGTGGTGACGCAGATCCCCTATACCATGATCGGGTCCGGCATTGCCAAATTCCTGCAGGACGTTGCAGCCCTGTATGAGAACAAGATCACCTCGGACATCATCGACATCTCCAACCAGTCCTCCAAGGAGGGCATCCGTATCGTTATCGAGCTTAAAAAGGACACGGACGTCGAGAACTTCAAGGCGCTTTTGTACAAGAAGACCAAGCTCGAGGACACGTTCGGCGTCAATATGCTGGCCATCAAGGATGGGCGGCCGGAGACGCTTTCTTTGCGCGATGTACTGCAGGCGAATATCGATTTTGCCTTTGAGGTGACGCGGCGCAAGTACGAAACCATGCTCGCCAAGGAGCAGGAGAAGAGGGAAATCCAGGAGGGCCTGATCAAGGCCTGCAATGTGATTGATCTTATCATCGAGATCATCCGCGGCTCCGATTCCACGCAGCAGGCGAAAAGATGCCTCGTGGAGGGGGCGACCGAAGGAATTCGGTTCAAAACAAGGGAGTCTGCGGTGATGGCCACGCAGCTTGGCTTTACCCCGCGTCAGGCCGATGCCATCTTAGAGCTGCGTCTTCGCAAGCTCGTGGGACTTGAGATCAATGCCCTTTTGAAGGAGCATGAGGAGACGGTTGCCAATATTTATCGCTATGAGGATATTCTGGAGCAGAAAAGCTCTATGACAAGAGTCATCCGCGATGAGCTGACCCGCTTTAAAAAAGAGTTCGCGGCGCCCAGGAAAACCGAGATCATCCAGGGCGAGGAAGCGGTATATGTGAAGCCTGAGGAGGAAGAGACGAAGGTCATGTTCGTCATGGACCGCTTCGGCTACGCCAAGACCATCGACCTTGCGGCCTATGAGCGGAACCGGGAAACGGTGGAAAGCGACTACAAGGTCCACTTCGAATGCTCCAATCTAGGACGCGTGTGCGTATTCACGGATACCGGCATGATGCATACGGTGAAGGTCAGCGACCTTCCGATGGGCAAGCTCAAGGAAAAGGGACGCCCCATCGACAATGTGTGCAAGTTTGATTCGGCGAAGGAAAATGTGGTGTATATCACCAATCAGAGTGAGCTGAACCTCTACCGCCTGGTATTTGTTACCGCGCAGGGCTATGTTAAGATGGTCAGCGGCGGAGAGTTCGATGTGACGCGTCTGACCATTCAGGCATCCAAGCTCGAGGATGACGATCGCCTGGTGATGGTGCATGCCGTGACGGACCAGAATGCACTGGTGCTGCGGACGAAGGAAGGATTTTTCCTGAAATACGCGCTGGAAGAGGTGCCGGAGCAGAAGAAAAACGCAAGAGGCGTAAAGGGTATCAAGCTTTCGGCCAAGGATGAGGTGGAGGATGCCTGGGTCCTGCGGCCGGGTGAAGCCAACACTGTAACCTTCCATGACCGCGAGGTGGATCTGAATCACTTAAAGTCCACGGCCCGCGGCGGCAAGGGAAGCAAAAAGTGATTTGTGTGCAGACAGGGAGTAAATGAAATGAGAGTAATTGCCGGAACGGCACGAAGCATGCCGCTGATGGTGCCGGAGGGGATGGATACCAGACCTACTCAGGACATCATTAAGGAAACGTTGTTTAATATTATTCAGTTTGATGTGCCGGGATGTGTGTTCCTGGACCTTTGTGCGGGGAGCGGCTCCATCGGCATCGAGGCGCTCTCCCGCGGAGCGAAGAAGGCATACCTTGTGGAGAGCGGAAAGACTGCGGCTGCCTGCATTCAGGCGAACCTGCACAAGACGCATTTTGAGGAGGACGGCGTCCTTTTGAAGATGGATGTCATGAACGCGCTGCACCACATCCATGAAAAGCAGGCGGATATCATTTATCTCGATCCGCCCTACCAAAGCGACACCTGCCGGCGGGTACTGACGGCGCTGGATGATATGTCCTATGTGACAGAGGATACGCTGATTATTGTGGAAACGGCACTGGATACCGATTTCTCCTTCCTGGAGGAAACGGGACTGGAGATTGTCCGGGAAAAGGATTACCGTTCCCAGCGCCATCTGTTTATCCGCAGAAAATAACGATGCAGGAGCCGTCTTGATTTCCCTGCAGGAAGCTCAAGACGGCAGAATCGGCATCGGGAAGAGAACGAGGATTGTCATGATTAAAGCAATCTATCCGGGCAGCTTTGACCCGGTGACCTTTGGACATCTGGATGTCATTCGCCGGGCAGCAAGAATGTTCGACGAGGTGATTGTCTGTGTACTGGACAACAAGGCCAAGACTCCGTTGTTTTCAGTAGAGGAACGTGTTAAAATGCTACAGGATGTCACATCCGGTATGCCGAATATTCGTGTAGATTCCTACTACGGATTGCTCATAGATTATGCGGAGAAGATTGATGCGCATGTGAGCATTCGCGGACTTCGTGCAGTGACGGATTTTGAGTATGAGCTGCAGATCGCACAGACCAACAAGCTCCTCTCCAAGGGAAAGCTGGATACGGTCTTTCTGACAACCAGTCTGCAGTATGCATATCTTAGCTCCTCAAGTGTGAAGGAGATCGCCGCCTTTGGCGGTGACATCAGTGTGTGCGTACCGCCGGAGGTAGAGCAGATGGTACGAGCTAAATACGATGGAGGCAGCCCGCTATGAGCAGCAACAAGATCGAACGCAAGATTGATGAAATCGAGGATTTCCTTGAAACCTGTAAATACAAGCCCCTTTCCAAGGACTATATTCTGGTAAACCGGGAGAGAATCGATACGCTTGTGGAAGAACTGAGGGATGTCATTCCGGACGAGGTCGCCAGATACCGCGAGGTGCTCGACCAGAAGGATGCCATCTTTGCGGATGCCAAGGATAAGGCCCAGGCGCTGATCCAGAAGGCTACCGAGCAGATGAATCAGCAGATCAACGAAGAAGAGGTCATGAAGCAGGCCTATGAGCAGGCTGGCCAGATGGTTTCGGCGGCCAATCAGGAGGCGGCGGATACCACGCAGAAGGCGGCGGATCAGGCGAATGAAATGATCACCACTGCGCAGGGACAGGCCAATGACATTATGACGCAGGCTCAGCAGCAGTCCACGGCAATGGTGCAGGAGGCCCAGAACCAGGCCCAGCAGATCGTTGCCTCGGCGTCCCAGCAGGTCAATGACTTTAACCAGCAGGCACAGTCCTATCTTGCAGATATGCTTGCCCATCTCGAGGAGCTGACCCAGAGCGTGATCAGTGATACCAACACGGTATACCAGTCCACACTGCAGAGCATGAATTCGTATCTGCAGAACGTGCAGAACGACCGTAATGCACTGGCACAGCAGATGCAGGAGTCTGCATTTGCACGGCAGCAGGCAACGGCCATCGAGCAGCAAAACGCCAACCAGGCAGTACAGGAGGCCGGAGCGATGGCACAGGCGGCTGTCCTGGCCCAGCAGCAGGCTGCAGCAGAGGCTATGTCCGCAGAAATCCCGCAGGACGGAGCTGAAGAGGGACCGGTGCAGGAGAGCGAGGCGTAACGCCCGGAACTGAATAGTAGAAGTGACGCGGAGCGTCCGTTCATTCTGGAAAGAGGAATGGGCGGACGCTCTTTGAGTATCATCGAGATCGAAAGGAACCAATGCACACGAACAGAAAGAAAACCGCCAAAGGCGACTACGGCTATCACAAAAGTCAGCGCACGAAGAAGCTGATTCTCACCGCTGTGCTCTATCTGGCAGCGTTTTCCATGTATTTTGCCGCAAGGGCCATACTCGGAACGAACCAGAACTGGTTCACCATTCTGGCAGTCCTGATCCTCCTTCCAGCCGCCAAGCAGACCGTGGCGCTGATCATGCTCTTTCGCGCCGGAGACTGCCCGCAGGAGGTGCATGCGGCAGTGGAAAGCCATGTGGGGGCGCTGGACCACGCATATGAGCTGTATTTCACAACAGAGAAAAAGAACTTTAACATTCTGCACCTTACCGTGGCCGGCAAGACCATTGCGGCGCTCACGCAGGATCCTAAATGCGACTGCGCGGCCGGAGAACAGCACATTCGGAAGATGCTGATGTCCAACGGGTTTCATGGGTACCAGGTGAAGATCTTCACAAGCCTTGGCGGGTACCTTACGCGCCTGGATCAGCTGCAGGACCTTGGCAGTGAGGAGGGCGCAGATCATGGGGCGCTCTTTACATTGCTGTACCGTATAAGCTTGTAACATCGATTCGGCTGGAGATATTCTATGCAGGAACAAATCGTTACCACTCTGGAGGCCGGGCAGCGCCTGGATAAATACCTGCACCGGCTGCTGCCGGAAGCGACGACCTCCTTTCTCTA
>CAVGIV010000015.1:0-41476 GCA_963629395.1 Paludibacteraceae bacterium
AGGCGGCCAAGGCGCGAAGCGCCTCTGGCCAGCCACATCGAGGTTTTCCGAATGCGAGGAGAAATTCGCGTATGCGATTTCTCCGACGCACGGAGTGTATTGTCGGCGGTGCCGACAATCACTCCAAGGTAGGCGAAAATGCCATCGGGCATTTTCGAGTATCAAAATCGAGATGGGCGCTAAACAATTACGTGTACGTTTGTGAACAATTCGCGTGCCAGCGCATCATCTTGACACCGCGTATCATCTCAAACATACTGATAATAACAGATGATTTTCACGTTTCCAATGCACGATGCTGTCTATAAATAGCACAATATTGACACGCCTATGAACATACAAACCGCAGAATTTCACGGCGATCTTGTCACATCCCGCCGCAGTATCTATACCTCCTCCGCCTTTGCAAGGGATTCTCTTTTGTTCCTGCAGGAGGCCGGCTCCCTTCAGGCCGCCAAGCCCCACACAAGCCGCAGAAGCGGTCTTGCATCCTATCTGTTTTTCCTGGTCATTTCCGGAAGCGGCAGTCTGCAGACCGGGGATGAAACGTACGCACTGCATGCAGGGGACTGCGTCTTTCTGGACTGCTCGGTCCCCTACGCCCACACTACCTCGCAGGATCTGTGGGAGCTCAAATGGGTGCACTTTTCCGGACTGCAAATGCCCGGCATCTACCGCAAGTTCCTGGAGCGAAGCGGAAGTCCGGTGTTTCGTCCTTCCTCGGAGCTTGGGTTTTCTTCTTTTTCTTCGCTGCTGGACCGCCTGTATGAGCTGTCTGTCTCGGATTCCTATATCCGGGACATGCAGCTGAATGAGGCGCTGGCCAGTCTCTTGACGCACCTGATGCAGGAGGCCTGGAAGCCCTCCGGCGCCCGATTCGGCCACAGTTCCCGCCAAGGGGAGGACATCAGCGCCTCTCCCAGCGGCAGGCTCGACATATCCGATGTGCGCCTATACCTGGATGCGCACTATACAGAGGAGATCTCACTGGACCAGCTGGCAGAGCTGTTCCATGTGAACAAATACTACCTCATGCGCCGCTTCCGCCGGCAGTACGGCACCACCATCGGCAGCTACGTGCTGCACGCCCGCATCGGCGCAGCAAAAAGGCTCCTGCGCTTCTCCGATGTGACGTTGGAGGAGGCAGGAGCCCGCGTGGGCATTCCAGATGCCAATTATTTTTCACGGATCTTCAAAAAAATTGAGGGCGTCACGCCCAGTCAGTATCGCAAGGCCTGGTAGCGTCGATAAAACCTCTGACACGCACACGGGCAACTACTTTGCCTTCTGCTTTGTCCCTATAATCAGGCAGATCATTAGTACGGCAGGGAACACAATCGCAGCCAGTATGCCGGTTCGAAGGTTTCCTCCTGTCAGACTGGAGACAAAGCCGACCACAGTCGGTCCGCCCGAGCATCCAAGATCTCCGCCAAGAGCCAGCAGTGCAAAGAGCACAGTGCCGCCCCTCCGAAGAGCTGCCGACGCCTTGCTGAAGGTTCCGGGCCAGAGAATGCCGACAGAGAACCCGCAGATTCCGCAGGCAGCCAGCTCGATCATCGGATTCGGAATCAGCGTAATGCAAAGATAAGAGACAACGCACAGTGCCGTGCTCCATTTCATGCACTGGTCCAGATTCCATTTCTCCCCGTATTTACCGTAGAGCAGACGAGACAGCCCCATGAGGATCGAAAAGGACATAGGACCCACCAGATCCCCTACAGTCTTGGTAATGCCCAGTCCTTCCTCCGCAAAGGTCGAGGCCCACTGGCTGACCGACTGCTCTGCCGCACCGGAGCAGACCATCATCAGCATCAAAACCCAGAAGAGCTTCTCCCGCACCAGCTCTCCCATGGTCATGCCGGCTTCTCCCTCCTCCTGGAGACTGTAAATCGGTACCTTACTGAAATAAATGCCGTTTGCAACAGGAAGGAGCACCCACAAAAGCGTCAGGATCTTCCAGTTCTGTGTGCCGAAAATCGCAAAGAAGATGGTGGAAATCAGAACAACTCCGGTGACACCCCAGCAGTAAAAGGAATGCAGAAGGCTCATGGCCGATTCCTTATTGTCCGTAGGGCACGCCTCAATGATCGGGCTGATCAGAACCTCCAAAAGCCCTCCGCCGACGGCATAGATGCAGACAGCAATCAATATTCCGCCAAAGTGCCCCGGTACCACCTCCGGAAGCACCGTCAGAAGGGCCAGGCCACAGGCCGAAAACCCGTGGGCCAGCAGCGCCGATGCCCGGTACCCAATGCGGTCAATGAACATTGCAGAGAGCAGATCGACGAGCAGCTGCAGTGCAAAATTAATGGTAATCAGCAGCGTGATCTGCGAAAGCGGTATGTTGTAGCTCTTCTGAAAGGTTACAAACAAAAGCGGCACAAAGCCGTTGACCACGGCCTGCACAATATAGCCAATAAAGCATGCATACATCGTATGCTGGTATCCCAGCTTCAATTTCTGATTCATTCTCTTACGCCCTTCCATTCCTCTTGGTAGATTAAAACGCTGGTAACTATTCAGCCACCGGGAGCCTGCAGCAGCGATTTTGCAATGCGGGCACTTCCGTTGCCGTCCGTCAATGCATGCATCTGATTCGCCTGAGCAAGTCGCTTTTCCCTGCCTTCCGCCAGGCGCTTTTGCAGCCAGGAGGCAGCGATGGCCGCCAGCTTCTCCCGAATCTGTGCATCACGGATATCGCCCATATAGTCCACTGCTCCGGCCTTTACAAGCTTTCCAGCAAAGGTCACCTGGTTGTCCGCCATGGAAAAGGCCAGCGTTGGAACGCCGGCCGCGCATAGCTCATAAAGCGTCGTTCCCGCGGCTGAAACGGCAAGATCACACGACGTCAGAAACGATGCAGCCTCCTGAATCCTGGGATACCCCGGTCCCATGTGAACAATTTCCATTGGCCTTCCCATTGATGCTGCCGCCCGCCGGAGAATGGCTTCCAGCGTTTCTCCCATACCATACGGATCCGTTCCGCCGGTTGCGACCAATATTCGGTGAATATCCTCCCGCACGATCGGTGTGAGTCCGACAAACTGCTGACGGAGAGGTGCATACTCCGCTCCCAGGAGACGAATCGGCGCCGCCTTGTAGAATTTAGCCAGCTCCTGGGCATCCGGGTCATAATTAACGACCAGATCCACCGGCGGATCGAACGCCATCTCGTCATCCATATATGCAATCTGCGGTTGTCTACATTTTCGACGGGCGGACGCCTCGTCGCATAATCTTCGCAGTTCCCGAAACCACTGCTTTGTCACCGCATAGGAGTCGACTAAAATCCAGTCCGGCAGGCACCGCTTATCCGCGTGCAAAAGGCAGTCCATACGCGGCAGCTCGTCCATCACGTTTCCATACGGAATCCCCAGCGTTTCTGCCGTAAAAGGAGCAGATCCTCCTGTCAGCCTATCCAGCCATTCCCTGCTCGTGTCATCGGCCAGAAGAAAGCAAACCTCCGCCCCGTCCCTGCGCAAACTCTCTGCCACGGACAGCATCCGCATCAGGTGCCCGGAGGCAATTTCCTCGTTGGCATCTGCACGGATCCATATGCACTTTTCCTGTCTGTCCTCTTTCATCTGCCTTTTCCTCTGCTTCTACAGTATCCAGTCGCCCTCCCGCAGCGGCTCTCCGCGCTCCAGTGCATGGGACGCTCTTCTGCCCAGCACTTCTTCAATCCGGGCCGGTGCCAGCCCGTCTCCCGGGCGAATGGATCGGATATTCTCCGCAGTCAGTATCCCGCCCTCCGGCACATCCTTTACAACAAAGAGCGACCGCGCCCCGGAATGCTCCTCCTCCTGCTGCGGCGTCAGACGGTATTCACTCTGCCCAAGCGCCTTCTCCACACAGCGAATATCCCTCACCATCGCCGCAAACTCCTCCGGCTCCATAGAGAACGCGCCGTCCGGTCCTCCGTCGCTGCGGCGCAGCGTCAGGTGCTTCTCCACCATGCAGGCTCCCAGCGCCACGGCCGCCACGGGGACAGCCGAGCCCATGGTGTGATCCGAAAGTCCGCACAGCGTTCCGTAGGTTTCCGCAAGCCCCGGCATCATCCGAAGATTGACGTCCTCATAGGGCGTTGGGTACGCCGAAACGCACTTTAGCAGCAGGATCTGATCATTGCCCTCCTGCCGGCAGGCCTCCACCGCAGCTGCAATTTCCTCCGCGTGAGCCACTCCAGTAGCCAGAATGACCGGCTTTTTCGTTCGTGCACACTGGCGAATCAGCGGAAGGTCTGTAATCTCGTATGAGGCGATTTTGTAGGCCGGCATCTGCATCTTTTCCATGAATTCCACTGCCGTGGGATCAAAGGGAGAAGAAAAGCAGTCCATTCCCAGCTTTCCGGCCTCCTCCATCAGTCCCGGCTGCCATTCCCATGGTGTATAAGCCTCCTTGTACAGACCGTGGAGCGTTTGCCCATCCCAGAGAGTACCGCCTGTAATGCGAAAGTACGGCTTATCACTCTCAATCGTAATGGTATCTGCTGTATAGGTCTGGAGCTTTAATGCATCAGCACCTGCCTCTGCCGCTGCATGAACAATCTCAATGGCACGGTTATAATCCTGCAGATGATTGGCCGACATCTCCGCGACAATATAGGTTCTCTCTCCCGGTCCGAGTGTCCGGTTTCCAATCCGCAGCGCCGATGCAGCATGTCCGTTTTCGGATTTCTTATTCTCCTGCTTCATCAATTCTCCTCCCAGTAATTCCCCGCCAGGAATTCCTCATTCGTCCATGGCTTTCTGGCAAGGAAGGTCGTTTTGTCCGCCTTCTGCACCACTACCGCCGGAAAATAGTGAATGAACAGCGGTGTGAGGCAAATCGTATATCCGCCGGCCAGATCGTAGACAACCCTGTCTCCTTTTTGCAGCTCCGGTTCATCCGTCAATTCAAAAAGACGGTCATACTCCATGCAGGTCGCCCCGCAGATCATCTGAGAATCGATGCACTTTCTAAGGCTCCCCTTTTCTGGATCATGCGCTCCGTACACAATGTGATGCGGATACCAGCGCCTTGTCACCTGCGGATTGAGGTTCACCCTGCTGCCATCCGTTACAACATACGTATGGCTGCCGATATGCTTGACATCACGCACACTGGTTACAAAGGAGAAGGACGAGGATACCATCGAAACCCCCGGCTCCAGGATCAGTGTTACCCTTTCCGGGTCAAAAAACCTCCGCAGCCGCCCGGCAATGGCGGGCACATAGTCCCGAAAATCCGGCTTTCCTTCTACGCCGCCGTAGAAGCCGCCGCCCATATCGACATAAAAAAGCTCTGAAAGTGCATGGGTTTGTGCCAACCTTCCCGCATACTCAGCCACAGCCTCATACGCTGCAACGGATCTTGATTTGGTGGAGGAATGCAGGTGAAGGCCTATTATCTCCACGTGCTGTAAACGGCGCAGTCTCTGCAGGACCCGCTCCAGCTCGCCGTTCTCTTCGCTGTAGCCAAATCGGCTCCCCTCCGCATCCGCCGGGATCTCCGACGGCAGAAGGCGCGCATAATCCACGTTCACCCGAAGTCCGACGCGGAGCTTTTCTGGATTCTCTCTCCGGTCCATCTCCTCCAGCCAGTCGAGCTCCTCCGAGGAGTCCAGATTTACCAGTCCTCCGTCTCGCAGCACCTGTTCAAAAATCTCGCGGTCCTTTATGGGTCCGTTATAAATAATTCTGGAAGCTGCAAAGCCGAGCCGGCGAACCAGCTCATATTCGCTTCTCGAAACCACCTCACCCCAAAGGCCCTTTTCCATAAAGTGGCGCAGGAGCCAGGGCAGCGAATTCGTCTTTACCGAGCAGGCTGCAACCGTGTTGCCTCCCCAGCTCTTTTGCAGCGCGTTCTGTAAAAGAGCGATATCCGCATCCAGCCTGCTCTCCTGAATTTCATAGTATGGCGTCTGCATCTGACCTCTCCTTCAGCAGCAGGAACTTCTGCTCTGCAAGTTTCCAGTCCTCCGGCGTGTCAATATCCTGCACCTCACTCTCCGGGAGCACCAGCGGAACCATATCGGCCACATCCGTCGTCATCCCTCGAAGGAAGGCTTCCGTTCGGCAGGCGTAGAACTGGCCGGCATCATGATATATTTTCTCCAGATCCTGGGACCTTGCTGTTTCGTACTGCGGCATCCACCGCTCTACGCACCCCTCCTTCACCACAAAGCCTCTCTGCGGCGGATAGGAAAAGGCCGTAACCGGCAGCACAGACTCATGCGCATCCAGAAGCTCCATCGCCTCCTTTAGCCGCGAAGGCGTCAGAAACGGTGCCGTCGGATAGATGCAGCAGAAGCGCTCCGGCTCCAGCTCCAATCTTCGGTATTCCTCCAGAACCTCTGCAATCACCTCATCCGTCGTTGCAAAGTCTCCGGCCGTCCGCGCAGAGCGGCGAAACGGCACACGGGCGCCAAAGCGCTGCGCAAGGCTTGCAATCTCATCGTCGTCCGTAGACACCATCACCTCATCAAAGACGCCGCTCCCAAGCGCCGCCTCGATGGAATAGGCGAGAATCGGTTTCCCGCAGAATTCCTTTTTATTCTTGCCGGGGATGCGCTTGCTGCCGCCCCGGGCCGTTATCATCGCAAGACTTTTCACCTGTTATCCTCCGCGTCCGTTTCGAAATCGCGTAACCAATCAAACCATTCAAAGTCCATTCGCAAAATCGTTGCTTACTCCCGGCTCCCTCCGCCAGGTGCCCCTGCAGCGTCTGGCTGCATTATAAACATGGACCGAAGCTGCTCATCCAGAAGATCCAGCTGCGTATCGCTTTCCCCTTTCAGAATGTAATAGCCGCGTCCCATGACGGATGCTCCGTCTGTCACCGGCGTAAGGACATCCCCTTCCTGAATCCGGCACTCGTAGGCAAGAAGCGGAAATCTTTGCAGCAGCTCCTCCTTGGCCGGAACCCTTGCCACCGTCCCCGGGGTCAGATCAAAATACCGGATCAATAGCTTTTTAACGGCAGCCGGACAAAAGAGCGCATCCGCCGGCTCCCCCAGCGCCAGCTTTATAAAATCCTCTACGAGCGTCACACCACTGGCAAGCGGGGTGAACAGATTAGAAAGATTGTGTCCGGACGGCCTTGCCGATGTCTCGATGACAAATGGCTCGCCGGTCAGATGCTCCTCGGACAGGCGTCTTTGGATGATATCCGCATGGACTACGCAGTTTTTAAAGCCCAGGACCTCTCCCATCCTCTGCATCATCCGGCAGCAGCTCTCATAGAATACCGGATCCTCTTCCGGCAGAACCGAATAATATCCCACACACTGCCGGTAGGGCGGCGGCGTATTTTTCTTCCTGCGCAAAAGGACCATGCGGAATGCTCCGTCCACATACGCGCCGTCCACGCCGTATTCCGGTCCCGGAACGCAGGTTTCCACCACATAATCCTCCGGCAGGACTCCAGCGGCCGCCGACTCCGGCGTTTTCTCCTGCGCCAAGCTGCCTGACTGTCCGCAGTCCGGTGAAGCTGTAGGCGCTGCAGCCGCCGGTTCCACAATTTCATACCGAAGCAGACACAAAAGCTCCTGCAGACAGCCGCAGATCTCTACGCCGCGGCTTCCGGACCCGTAGCGCGGCTTCACCACCACAGGATACTCCGTCAGCGCCAGCAAATCCTCCTCAGATACCGGTTGACCCTTTGGGAGAAATACCTGCTGCGCCTTCCGAAGGCCGTTTCGGGCCAAAACCTGGTGGAACTGCAGCTTGTCCGTGCAAAGGGCAGCAGCCCCTCCCGATACACCGGAAAGACCGTACCGGTCATTGACGGCCCCGACCGTTGTCAGGCAGTGCCCAATAGGACCCGGAACAACCACGCAGGGCTGCAGCGGATCCGTTACCTTGTAGACCGCCTCAAGGTCATTGATGTCCACGTGATACGCCATATCCGCCGCCAGCAGCCCCTTTGCCTTCGGATTTCCGTCCAGCGCAGCTACACAAAGTCCGGCCCGGTGCGCCTCCTCAATGGAAAACAGAGCCTCCTCATTAGCTCCAATTACCAGTGCATTCCGTTTCATCATCCGCTCTCCTTTTGTTTACAGGATGCTCCCGCCGCACAGGATATGGTCTCCTTCGTAGAAGACCGCCGCCTGTCCCGGCGTAATGGCCCGCACCATCTGATCAAAGTGTGCCGCCAGTGTATCCTCGCCCGTCCTAGTAATAGTGCAGGGCACAGCCGATGCGCCGTAGCGGATCTTCCCCGCCGCCCGAAGACTCCGCCCGATGGGAAGCTCCTCCGGCGAAATCGCCATGAAATTCAGCTCTGAACAAGTCAACGTGTCGCCGAATACATCCTCGCTCTCTCCGATATGAACATCACCGGTTGCAGCGTCCACACCGGTTACAAAGACCGGATGCCCCATAGCAAGGCCAAGTCCCTTTCTCTGACCGACCGTATAACGGACGATGCCACGATTGGGCCCAAGGTCCGTTCCGTCCCGGTAAATGAATCGTCCAGGCGCAGGCACGAGCTCCGGCGCATTTCGTTCCACGTATCCTGCATAGTCGTCATCCGTGACAAAGCAGATTTCCTCGCTGTCCGGCTTGGCTGCCACCGGGATACCGGCCTTGGCCGCCATCCTGCGCACATCCGCCTTATCATACTCCCCCACAGGCATCAGCGTATGTGAGAGCTGCTCCTGCGTCAGGCGGTACAGCGCATAAGTCTGATCCTTCCTGGCCGTCACAGAATTCTTCACGACAAAGCGCCCATTGGGCAGCTGCATGGTCCGGGCATAGTGGCCGGTTGCAATGTATTTGGCCCCGATCTCTTTGGCCTTTATCAGCAGCGCCTCCCACTTTACATAGCGGTTGCAGGCAAGGCAGGGATTGGGTGTCCTGCCATTTACGTATTCCCGAATAAAGTAGTCAATGACCTTCTCCTGAAAGACGTCACGGAAGCTCATCACATAGTACGGGATTCCCAGTACGCCGCAAACGCGCCTGGCATCCTCCACGGCGCTTTGTCCGCAGCATCCTCCCTCGCGCTCCATCTGAAGCGAGCATGCAGCATCCCAGACCTGCATGGTAACACCGATCACCTCATAGCCTTGTAATTTCAAAAGGTATGCCGCGACGGAGGAATCAACTCCGCCGGACATACCTACTATCACTCTTTCTGCCATCGTTCCTCTCTGATCCAGACCATGCCGCACCTAGTACATCGATTTTTAAATAACTAGCCTAACTAACTGGTCCTTTCATGATGTCATCGTCTTTGGATTCCCAGCACGCCTGCTTACTCCTCCGGCTGCTGCAGCACATTTTCCTCTGTACCGGAGTCCTGCAGATTCGTCGTCACGGATCCGTCTGCGAGACTCTCCGCTGCCTGCAAGCCTGCTGCGGTGCTCTCCACTGTCTGCGAATCTGCTGCCGATATTTTCTCCACAGATTCGGCAGATTCCGCGCCAGCCTCTTTGATCTGCTGCGGCGTTGCTCCTGCAGCAGGGAGGTTCTCCGGCTGCACATCCTGCTCACAGGGATACACAACTCCCATTTTCCGGCGAATCTCATCGCAGATCTGCATCATGCGGAGCGTCTCCTCATGCGGCATCTCCGGGCACTCGGTCCATCCGTTCTCCAATGCCTGACGGCAGGCACGAAGCTCATACTCATATCCGGTAATCTGTCTGGGGCGCTTGTAAACAGCGGTCTTCTGATGTTCCCTGTTGTAAACCGTCATACGCTCAAAGTTGTTGACGTTGTCCACCACAAGGTACCCTTCGGTTCCCACGATCATACCCCTGCGGTCCGAGATTCCCAGCATGGAAGCCGTCAATGTCGCCATCCGGCCATCCTTGTAAATCAGCGTAATGTTGTCCTGCTCGTCCAGATGCTTGCTCGTATAGGTGCAGGAGGCTTCCACGCGCAAAAGGTCCGTACCGAAGAGCATCGCCGCAAAATTCAGCGGATAAACGCCAAGATCCAGAAGGCTCCCGCCCGCCAGCTCCGGCTCCACCATTCGAGCCTTTCCCTTCACGTTGTAGCAAAGGTTGGCAGAAATCTGCACCGGCGTGCCGATCACACCTTCCGCCAGCTTATCCCGCATCATCTGCACAAACGGCATATACCGCGTCCAAATCGCCTCTGTAATGAAGACATCCTTCTCCCTGGCAAGGTCAAAGAGCTCCCTGGCCTGTGCCTCATTCACCGTAAACGCCTTCTCCACAAGACACGGCTTTCTGTGCTCGATGCAGGCCTTTGCGTTGGCATAATGTTCGGAATGCGGCGTAGCCACATAGACCAGGTCCACCTTCGGATCATTCAAAAGCTCCTCATAGGAGCCGTAGGCCTTTTTGGCACCGTTTCTCCTGGCAAAGCCGGTCGCCTTGTCCAGATTCCGGGATGCCGCCGCATATAGCGTAAATCCCTTCGTCTTCCGAACTGTTTCTGCCATGATGGCGGCAATACCGCCGCACCCCAGAATACCTACCCGAATTCGTGCCATGCTTCCCTCCATCCTGCGGACCCCTCCGCTGTCTATTACCCCAGCTCTATTTGTTTCACTGCGCACTGCCCTCGGACTCGTCCGCCATATTCTCTTCACTGCTTTCCGAGGCTTCATCACCGGCGCTCTCATCCTCCGATGCGGCCTCTCCGGTGTCCTCGGCAGATTCTTCGGTCTGCGTCTCCTCGGGCTCTACCTTTGTAAAATACTCGCTCTTTACATAGGCAGACTGACCGTTGAAAATAATCTCGCTCCAGCCATCATCGAGCTCCTCCACCAGCTGGAACCGATCTCCGGCCGCTGCAGAACCAATCCGGGTTCCGTCGGCAGACGAGGATTTGCGGATGTTGATTCCATCCGAGAGTGCCTCCAGCCAGACCGTACTCTCATCCGTCTGATTTCTGGATTCGTTCAGGGCCGCCAGCTGCTGTCCGACCGATATATCAATGGTAGATGCAATCTGATCCAGATAATCCGACAGCTCCGAATCGGATGCCAGAAGCGCATTGTACTCCGCCGCCGTCTGATTGCTCAGATCCACCACATCATCCTGCACCGAAACCTCGCGAATATACGACGAAACCTCGGTCGGCTGTGATTCCTCGTTGTTAATGTACAGGGAGCCATCGTCCCTCGTGCACACATACATCGTCTGCAGTCCCGGGATCTCCCACTCATGGTCCTTGAGCTTGAGCTTCGTATATACGTACGCCACATAGGAGCCATCCACCGGCCCTGTCTTGGTATACACATCCACGCTCGTGTAGCTGTCAATGTAAACCGCCAGCTCCTGCACACGGATCTTTTCCTCATCCGAAAGAGCTGAGCTCATCGCCTGAATGGTATCCGCATCCCCCGCTGCCACCGCATTGTAATACTCTATAAGGAGCGAATTCACATCATTGTATGCGTTCTTCTCCAGCTCCAGGTCCGAAGATGATGCCTGCGTCTGCGCCTCTGCCGCCGTCTCCTCCTGTGCCTGTCTGGAATGTCGGCGCAGCGTAAACGCAAGGCCAACAGTAATCAGCACGCATATAAAAAGGAAAACCGGCATCACAATCTTCTTGTTCTTGCCGACAAAATCTCTCGTATCGTAGTAAAAATCAAGTAATCTGTCTCTAATCATGTTCCCGTCTAAGCTCGCTTCTTCAGCAATTTTTACGTCTCAAAGTCTACCATTTTTCTGTTGCTATGTCACGAATACGCAGAAAATGTTGCTGTAGACGACGGGACAGTCAAAAGGATGGTCCTGGTTCTTACTCTCACTTGCCCCAAGAGTTCCGCGGTGGTATATTTTATTTGTTAAGCATATATAAATATCTGCAGCAATCAGACTATATATATGTGCACTATGTTTATGTTTTGGAGGACATTATTATGGCAAACAGAATTGTACTCAACACCGTTTCCTACCATGGCAAGGGCGCCATTCGGGAAATTCCCGGCATCGCACAAAGAGAGGGTTTTCAGAAGATTTTCGTATGTTCCGACCCGGATCTTGTCAAGTTTGGTGTTACCGGAAAGGTAACCGCTCTTCTGGATGAGGCAGGCATTCCCTATACACTGTATTCCGAAATTAAGCCGAATCCGACAATCGAGAACGTTCAGACCGGTGTGCAGGCCTTTAAGGATGCCGGTGCTGATTCCATCATCGCCGTGGGCGGCGGCTCCTCGATGGATACTGCAAAGGCCATCGGCATCATCATAAAAAACCCGGAGTTTGCAGATGTACGCTCTCTGGAGGGCGTTGCACCGACTAAAAATCACGCAGTGACTACCATTGCTGTTCCGACAACCGCAGGAACTGCTGCAGAGGTTACCATCAACTACGTTATTACGGATCCGGAAAAGGTTCGCAAGTTTGTCTGCGTGGATGAGCACGACATTCCTGCCTACGCTGTCATTGATCCCGAGATGATGTCCTCAATGCCCAAGGGCCTTACCGCAGCCACCGGTATGGATGCTCTGACGCATGCCATTGAGGGCTATACCACCAAGGCAGCCTGGGAGCTGACCGACATGTTCCACTATGAGGCCATCAAGCTGATCTCCGAGAATCTCCGTGCTGCAGTCAACAACGACCCTGCCGGCCGTGAGGGAATGGCCCTTGGTCAGTACATTGCCGGCATGGGCTTCTCCAATGTGGGTCTTGGCATTGACCACGCAATGGCACATACGCTCTCTGCACACTATGACACGCCGCACGGCGTAGCCTGCGCAATGTTCCTTCCCATCTCCATGGAATTCAACAAGGAGTATACCGGCGAGCGCCTGCGCGAGGTTGCAAGGGCCATGGGTGTTCCCGGAGTGGATGAGATGTCTCAGGAGGAATACCGGCAAGCAGCCATTGACGCGGTTAAGAAGCTTTCCAAGGATGTCGGCATCCCGGAGACATTGGATAAGATCGTGGAAGAGGATCTGGACCAGCTGGCTACCGATGCACTAGGCGATGCATGCTATCCCGGTAATCCCAGAGAGGCAACCAAGGAGCAGGTTATTGAAATGTTCCGCATGCTGATGGTTAAGTAATCGTAACAATTCCGTGTCTGTGGAGTCGCATCCATCAGCACCACGATACCCAGATTGTGCCGGAGAAATTTTTCCTCCGTTGCCAAAAAGAGGAGCTGCATAGCAGCTCCTCTTTCTTTTGTGTCTGTTACTGTAAAAATCCCGGACAGCGACTGCGCGTCTCGTGTGAGCTTGCATGGTTGTTTCAGTTATACCCACCATCCATGCAAGCTCCCCTCAGTTCTGCCGGTGAATCTGCTGCCCCTGTACCAACGGAAAGCGGCGCAGCGCGTTCCCATCCAGATCCTCATGATGCATGTCCACCGCCGAAATCTGATGATTCTCATAGGTGATGTAATAATAGATTCCCTTACTCAGATTGCAGCAGGATGTGTAAATTGAAATCTCATAATGACCTTCCTTCACTTCACAGCACCCTCTTTGCTGGTCCACACTCCCCAGAATGTGGAAGAACTGACTGATGCTCTCCTCCTCCGAATCCCCGGAGAGAGAATGTGCCCGTACAAAGGCAGCCCTTGCAAAGCGCGATGCAGAGGAAAGATCGCCCGGAAGTCCGAGTGCACCCATGCCGCGGCTGAAGGCCGTCAGCGGAATCTCCGGTGCAAAGGTATTCATCGGCTGCTTCTCGGACAATCCCATGTACTGATTCAGCAGGAACATCTGCTGCTCAAACGGCGGATTGTTGGTCATAACCCCTGCCGGATTGTCATACACATGCATGCCGTCAGCCATTGCCTCCACCACCAGGCTTCCCGTGGCGTCTGCCAGCATCCAGTGCAGCGGGCTCACCGGCAGCTGCGGACTAAACGGCGTGTCTGTAATCACCATTTTCTCCAGTGCACTTCTCGCCTCGGAAAGTGTTGCGCAGGTTCCCAGAATCCAGGGAATAAGCTCAAACTGCGTTATATTCTCCCATCCCTCCCGGGGCTTCTGATAAAAAGCATTCCCCACAAAATTAAGTCCTGCCATTCCGAGTCCCTTTTCGTTGACGGCATCATAGAACAGAGGATATTCCCCCAGCACATACGCCATACCCAGAATCGCATAATGCTCCTTCAACGGCGCTCTATGGCGCATAGGGAGCTCCTGCCCGCGCGGGAACAGAGCAATCTCCTCTCCATATGAAAACTCGTAATCCAGCGTTCGGCCGAAATACGTATCCTTTGTCGTATAAACTGCTGCTGTGCACATTACTGTTCTCCTTGTTGTCTGCAATCTCCCATTTCAGGAGCAACTCCCTTACGCCGGTGCCGTCACCTACGCGTCTTTGAAGGATTTGGCATCCCCACATCCATTCTGCTCTCGGAACACCTCCTGCAGCGTATGCATCAGCTTCGGTATATCCAGCGGCTTTGCAATATGCCCGTTCATTCCGGCCTCCTTCGCATTCTGACGATCCTCTTCGAAAGCATTGGCCGTCATCGCCAGAATCGGAATATTGCGCTTTTCAGGATCCTGAAGTCTTCGGATTGCCCGCGTTGCCTCATAACCGTCCATCACCGGCATCTGAATATCCATGAGGATCAAATCGTACTCTCCTGCCGGCGCATTTTCCAGCTTTTCCACGGCCTCTTTTCCGTCTTCTGCAAGATCCAGCCGGAAGCCCGCCTCCTCCAGAAGCACCGATGCAATTTCGCGATTCAGGTCATTATCCTCTGCCAGCAGAATTTTCTTCGCACCAAAATCAACGTGCACTTTCTGCTCCTCTTCTGCTGAAGACTCTTCATCTGTCCGATACGGCTGTGTCAGAATGTCCCGAAGCTCCGACAGGAACAAGGGCTTTGCGCAGAATGCCGTAACGCCTGCCTCTCTTGCCTCTTCTTCAATATCACTCCAGTCGTAGGCTGTCAGGATGAAAATCGGTGCAGAATCACCGATCACTCTGCGTATCTGACGCACAATCTCGATTCCGTTCATATCCGGAATCAGCCAGTCAATGATGTATACGCCGAATTCATCCCCCTCTTCCACGGCCTCCTTCGTGCGGACCACCGCCTCCTTTCCGGATATGGTCCACTCCGGCCGCAGTCCGATGCCACGCAGCATTCGGCTCACGTTCAGACAAGCCTCTGTGTCATCGTCCGCAACAAGAGCGCGCAGGCCCTGCAGCTGCGGAATATTCCTGTAGGAGGGCCGTGTGCCCGCAAGCTCAAATCGAAGAGAAATAACAAACTCCGATCCAGCGCCCGGTTCGCTCTTTACGGTAATCGTACCACCCAGCATGTCAACAATACTCTTGGTGATGGCCATGCCAAGCCCTGTACCCTGCACCTTGCTAACAGTAGCGGATTCCTCTCTGGAGAACTGCTCGAAGATGTGCTGCTGAAAATCCTCACTCATCCCGATGCCGTTGTCCTTTACATGAAATTCATAATCAGCAAAGCCCTTAGGCGCGGTCTTCTTCTGCTGAATACGGAGCGAGATCATCCCGCCGACCGGCGTGAACTTGATGGAATTGGACAGCACATTCAGCAGAATCTGATTCAGACGCAGCGGATCCGTAATGATATCCTCATCCTCCACATCCAGCGTGTCCATAAGCAGCGACAGACGCTTTGCGCCGACGTTTGCCTGGAGAATATCCCGGACATCATGAATGAAGTCCGGCAGATGCACTGCTTTTTTGTCAATGCTGACCTTTCCGCTTTCGATTCGGCTCATGTCCAGGACATCATTAATCAGACTCAGCAGATGCTGGCTGGAGGTCGATATTTTTTTCAGATAGTCAACCACCTGCTCCTTGTTGTCGATGTGCGCGGCTGCCAACGAGGTAAATCCGATAATGGCATTCATTGGCGTGCGGATGTCATGGGACATGTTAAAGAGAAACTCCCGCTTGGAACGGTTTGCCGCCGCCTCATGGGCGATGGCCAGCTCCAGCTCGGCGTTTTTGTCTTCCAACTCTTTTTTGTAGCGAGCCTCCTGCTCCTCCTGCCGCAGACGCAGGCTTTTCAAAGAACGCCTCCGCATCCCCCAGTAAACAGAGGCAATAATGATATAAACAGCCAGCGCAATCAGCATCCCCCGCAGGGCTGCATTGAAAATCCGACTTTGCGGGATAAAGGCGTACACATAATAATCCCGTCCGTGACTGTACAAGCCGAAGATGCCTCCCGCAGCCTTGGTCGGAGCAATGTAGGAGAGGTGCTCTGCCTCGCCCTCTCCGCGAATCCGCTGCTGCACATATTCCGTCTGCTCTGCATTCTCCCGCAAGGCGCTGTCGTTGGCAGCAATCAGCTCCGCCCCCTCTGTAATAAAGATCATGCCGTTCTGATCAGCCTGAAAGCCGTCCAGAATGGACTGAATGGACAAAACCGATTTCTCCGCCTTCCACCAGCTCTGTCTTCTCCTCCCAGTCGATATTCCGAATCACTGCCTTGTAGCCCATCCGGTGAAAGGCCTCCGTCGCAATATCGACATCAATTCCCGTCGGAATTCCGTTATCGTCCAGGTAAATATACGGAGGGTAGTTGTCACTGCCGATGACAATCTCCGGAAGCTCACTTTTCTTCTGCGCAGTGTCGATACCCGCGCAGCCCGTCAGAAGAGTCAGCAGCAAGGCGGCGGCTGCCAAACGGATACAGAACGATTTCATGGGAGTTCTCCTGTGTGTATGGAACCAGGGTCAAAAGGTCTTTTGAACCCAACATCGTATATATGCGGCAGGTGCTGAAAAAACAAAAGGATCGCGAAATCCACGATTTCGCGATCCAAAGCTGCGGCCGACAGGAATCGAACCTGCATTAAAGGCGTCGGAGGCCTCCGTTCTATCCATTAGACTACGGCCGCGTATCCGGCAGGAGCCCCTGTATAAGAGCTCCTGCGAACTAACAACTATGAAATCATAGCACAGTTATTCTTCTTCCGCAATAGAGTCTATCAAATCCAGGCTGTGTTCCTCCACCATGCGGTCGCACAGATCCAGGAACTCATCCAGAGGAACATTGTTCATCTGCTTGTTGCCGCGAATATTCACCGAAACGGTATTCTCTGCCGCTTCCTTGTCACCCAGCACCAGGATATACGGATCCTTGTAGGTCTTGAAGCCCTTGATCTTGGTCTTCATGTTGTTGTCCGAGTAGTCCGCCTCTACGCGCAGACCGTTTTTGCGGCACAGCTGCGCCACCTTCCTGGCATACTCGTTGTGCTCCGGTCGAATCGGCACGATTCCGATCTGATACGGAGACATCCAGAAGGGGAAGCTTCCCTTAAAGTTCTCGGTGATGATGCCGATGAAACGCTCCATAGAGCCGAAAATCGCGCGGTGAATCATAACCGGCTGCTTCTGCGTTCCATCCGCAGCGGTGTACTTCATGCCGAAATTCAACGGCAGCTGGAAGTCCAGCTGGATGGTACCCATCTGCCACTCGCGGCCGAGTGCATCCTTCATCTTCAGATCGATCTTCGGTCCGTAGAAGGCGCCGTCGCCCTCATTGATTTCGAAGCCGCCCTCGCCGTACTTGTCCATCAGGATCTTCTTGAGGTCCGCTTCCGCCTGATTCCAGGTGTTGATATCCCCCATATAGTCATCCGGGCGCGTGGAGAGCTCGGCGCCGTAGGTCAGGCCAAAGGTCCCATAGATCTGCGTCGCAATGTCCATGATGTCATTGATCTCCGCGCCGATCTGATCCTCTGTCACCAGAATGTGCGCATCGTCCTGACGGAACTGCTGCACACGGAACAGGCCGTTGAGCTCGCCGCTCTTCTCCTTGCGGTGGATAACATCCACCTGATTGATGCGAAGCGGCAGATCCTTGTAGGAACGGGGCTTCGTCTGGTAGATCTTAATGGCGTTGGGACAGTTCATCGGCTTTAAGGCAAAGGTGTCCTCTTCGCTCTCGCCCTCTGCCGGCGGAATGATGAACATACCATCCTTATAGTGTGCCCAGTGGCCAGACGTCTCCCACAGCTCCTTCTTGGACAGAACAGGCCCCGAGATTTCCTGGTAGCCGTGCTCCTCGTGAATGCCTCTCCAGAAGCCCAGAAGCGCATTGAACAGCTTCCAGCCGCGCGGCATCCAGTACGGCATGCCCGGTGCCGTCGGGTCAAAATAAAACAACTCCTGCTGCCTGCCAATAATCTTGTGATCGCGTTCCTTGGCCTCCCGGATGAAATCCTTGTGCGCCTTCAGACCGGCCTTGTCCGGGAATGCATATGCATACACGCGCGTCATCTGGTCGCGGTGCTCGTCGCCTCTCCAGTAGGCGCCGGACACGCTGCGCAGCTCAAACGCCGCCGACAAAAGATCCTGTGAATTCTCCACGTGCGGTCCGCGGCACAGATCCACATAATCCTCTCCGGTATAGTAAACCGTAATGGTCTCATCCTCCGGCAGGTCTACAATCAGTTCGGTTTTAAAGCGCTGCCCTGCGAACAGCTCCAGCGCCTCCTTCTTGGAGACCTCCTTGCGTGTCCAGGCCTCCTTACGCTTCATAATCTCGCGCATCTTATCCTCAATCTGCTTGAAATCTGCCTCCTGGATGGTTTTGCCCTCCGGAAGAACGAAATCATAGTAAAAGCCGTCATCAATCTGCGGTCCGATGGCATACTGTGTCTCCGGTCCGTACAGCTCAATGACCGCCTTCGCGAGAATGTGTGCCAGAGAGTGGCGATATACTTCCAGATACTGTTCTTTTTCCATTTTTACTTCCTTTCTCAGGGCCAATCGACCCATGTGGCTTCAATACTAACCGGTTATCGACTTGGACGCCTGCCGATTTCAATTGCGACCCCGTCTGCAGGCAGTTCACATCGCAATCAGCGTTTTCCCAATCAGACATACAAAAGCCCCTGACACTGCACATGCAGCATCAGGGGCGTACAGGCTTTCTGCTCGAATACGCGGTTCCACCCTGGTTTTTACTTCATTCATGATGGTTACGGAATCACCGGGCCGGATTGGGGCCGCTCGGAGCTGGTCTTCAAACTGCGTCCCGCCGGCATTCTCACAGCATTCCGTCTGCCCGTCTCTTATACCGGCAGCCCGGAAGAATGCCTCTCTGGTGACGATCGTGCAATCCTACTGGTCTCTTCATCGCTTTCAGTGAGCATCATACCCTTGCGCAGAGGAATTGTAAAGCCCCGGGCCGGACATTCTGTAAACGCCCCGCGATGGGTCCTACACAACCCGCTCGAGCTCGCCGATTTGCCGCCGGAACTGATACAGCGAATTTGACAGAACCTCCCCCGGCAGAACAACTTCCCGGTTCACGCTGCAGATGATTTCCTTCAGCTTCCACGGTTCATCCGCCTCTTCCTTCCGAAAGAACAATACCTCATGGACGGAGCTGGGAATAATATACAGATCCCCGCCAAAGCTCTCTGCAATTGCAGCCAGAACCCCGGGATAGAAAATGGTCGCAGCTCCGTATCGATATTCTCGGCAGCTCATGGTATAGAGACTTGGTCCGCCGCAGTATTCCTCCGGAATATTTAGAATTTCCCTGATCGAACTAAGGACCGGAGGGTGAAGACGGCAGCTGGTCAGTGCCGCATTGCGAAAGACTGTGTAGATATCCACATTCCAAGCCTCCAGATCCTTCCGGCTGAGCACAAGCCGCTCCGCTTCCGATCTGCAGTTATCCTCTAGCTCCTCCCTTTCCTGTTCCTCACAAATAAAAAGGATGACCAGATCCTCCCAGCGAAGATACGCAAGGTCTCCCAGATGCATCCTCCAGTGTTCGTAATTCACCACATGAAGGCACAGACATTCCCTGGCCTCCTCATAGGATTGTTTCTCGGATAGAAAACTGCGCCTTCTCTCCAATTCCGGCCGACCTCCCCTATGCGCTTTTCTCGGATTCAATTCATTTTGTGATTGATTATGCATACCCCTCCATGCGGATCCCTTCATGGATCCTGTAGTCAAAGATTCAAAGTTTTACGAATGGCTCCCTCTGCCTTTGGGGACAACAAAAGGCAATGGAACACCCTTTCGGTTTCCATTGCCCTCATTCACTCATGATCATCCGCCGGATCACACGGATCCGGAACACAGCCGATACTTATGCTCTGGAGAGATACTCGCCAGTTCTGGTATCGATCTTAATCTTGTCGCCAATGTTGCAGAAAAGCGGCACCGCAACCTGAGCACCGGTCTCAACGATCGCCGGCTTGGTAGCACCGGTTGCTGTGTTGCCCTTGAAGCCAGGCTCGGTCTCTGTGATCTCAAGCTCAACGAACATCGGAGGCTCAATGGCAAAAGCGTTTCCGTTGTAGGAATCTACCTTGATCATGTCGTTCTCTTTTACGAACTTCATGTCATTGCCGCATACATCAGCGCCAAGGCTGATCTGCTCATAGGTCTCTGTATCCATGAAGGACCACATATCGCCATCCTTGTACAGATACTGAAAATCCTTGCGGTCGATACGAACCTGAGGGAATTTCTCTGTGGGACGGAAGGTTGTCTCCGTCACACCGCCGTTGATGATATCCTTAAGCTTGGTTCTAACAAAAGCTGCGCCTTTTCCGGGCTTTACATGCTGGAACTCGATAATCTCATATACATTGCCATCCTTCTCGATGGTAACGCCGTTTCTGAAGTCACTGGCTGTGATCATGTAGGTAATCCTCCTGGAAATATTAAGTCACAATTACCTCGTAATGATACCTTGAATGTCAGGCATTTTCAAGATCATTTTCCTGCTGTGCCCGGCCGATGCGCCGCCCCAGCTCATACAGGCTGAAGCACTTTTCAAATTTATGCCGTGCATTTCGGCAAATCTGCGTATAATATGTGTCGTCTTCCAGCTGGCATAACACCTTCCGGAGTGATTCAGCATCTTTGGGAATAATAAATCCGGTTTTTCCATTCTCTATATATTCCTGTATTGTGTCATTTTCCGTCACAATCACAGGCTTTCCCAGCATTGCAGCCTGCAGCGTAACCAATTGCCCGGAAGAAAAATCACGCGAACGCAGCGGTATAATCACCGCTCTTGCATCCGCCATAAGCCGAAGATATATGTCCCCATGACAGTCCTTTTCATATTGGATATTCGGTGTATTCTCCGCAGCTTCCACATCACAAACGATACAAAGCGATTCCTTGCTCCCTTCCCATGCGTGGCGTAGAAAATCATAGTCTCTGTTGCTGCGGCCCGCTGAGAGAAAAAACGTATCCGCTCTCATGGATGGCTGCTCCCGGATTATAGATGCCCGGTCTGCAATTCCAAGAGTTTCCGCCGCAAATTTACCATTTTCCAGGCCAAATAGCTCTGCATAATGTTCGATCTCACTGCTGCTGAATACATATATTTTACGAATATATCGCGATGTTACTGCACTTTTAACAAAGCGATAGTACGCGTTTCCAAGCATTCCCTTCTTCGGCTTATAGATGAATGTCATGATATCAATGGGCGGACAATTTCTTGCATGGAAAATACGAAGATAAAACGCCATCATCAGTCCAAAGAACTGTTCCCAGGAAATTATTGTCTCATATTGATTGCGCACAGCAATTAGATAGAAGGGATAAAATGCGTATTTTAAGTAACGAGTATACTTTTTGATGCCAACATACTCATTAATACAGCAGCGCTTCACCTCCCACGATTTTCCTGTCTCTTTCTCAATTCCTTTTTTAAATTCCCAATCCGCCGGCACTGGATTCCCTGCAAGGATAACTCTTTTCTTCATGGCCGCAACCTCACCTGCACATACCTCTTATTCAGGACTCCAAAGTGCCTTATACTCATCTGCCACATGCTGCCAAGAATAGTTGTCTTTGATCCGATCTCTTGCCTTTACTCCAAGAATAGAACGCTCCTCCTCCGAGAACAGATCTGTCTCATCCAGCAGTGCAGCCAGGTTCCCCGGTTCCTTCGTCCAGTACCTTGCCGCGTCCCGTGCCACTTCTTCATTAAACGGCACCTGAAGCAGCAGGTTCACTTTGGTTCTTTCGAGACTCTCCAGCAGGCTCGGATTTGTTCCTCCGACCTCATGCCCGTGCAGGTATGCCCATGCACTTCCCCGCAGTCCCGCCAAAAGCTTCTGATCGTATATTTCCCCAAGAAAGCAGATTCTCTCATCGCGACTAAAATGGAGCTCTTTTTCCAGCCGATGCTGGTACTTGGAATTCTCTGTCATGACAAGAGCCAGTCGCCGTCTGGTTTTGCTTTGCATGAATTCACGAAGGATAATTCTAATATTATTCTCCGGAACAAATCGGCATACCACCAGATAGTAGCCCTCTTCCTGTAATCCATGCTGCTCCAGAAATCTCTGGAAAGAGGCAGTATCGTCTTGCTTTATTTCTTCTGGAGCATCCCCTCCATAGGAAATATACGTTGTCTTCACGTGGCTGCTTCGATAGGTGTTCTGTATGTATTTTTCAATATTCAGGCTGTCACAGATCACAAGATCTGCTGCCCGCACCATACGTTTTTCCGACCATTTCCAGTATAGACGCACCGGAAGCGGCCATTTCTTTCTCTTCCATTCATGACCGTCCGGATTGAGGTGAAACTGCCCATGAATCCTCTGCAGCCGCCGCTTGCATCCATTGATAAACGGACCGATTCTGCAGGTAAGAATATAAAGAACCGGTTCATCAATTCCATGCTCCCTGCAGTAGCAAATCGAATAATTCACAGCTGCCGCATCATACCATATTGCTGTTGCCGCCCCCAGATTTGGGACATTTATTTTAATGCAATGAGCCCCATGATACATAAACTCAGTTGGCGTCAGCCGTGTCACATTCTCCAGAAAAGACTCATCCGTCGCTCCTTCACCGTTCGCCTTGCAAAGGATATGAATCTGAATACCTTTTGCATCTTCCATATGCCTTGCCAGTTCATTTACAAAGGTTTCATATCCTCCATACCGTCCGATGGACTTGGCCCCGCAAATAAAAATATGTTTCATTCCAGTCCTCTATATGCCGCAGTTTGTCCGCAGCATTGCAATTGTCAAAATCGATCATTTCCCATCAGATATCGGATACAGGCTCTTGCTCCTGGAAAATAAAAAAACGCCAGCTTCAAGAATTTAAAGCTCTCTGCCGGATCCTTCTTCATTGTCTGCAACCATCCTGCCAGAAGATCACGCACTATGTGAAGACACAGAAGCGGAGCTTCCATGGAAAGCTGCGGATAATACTTCCTGAATAAAAGAAACGCCTCATACATGCGCCCAGCTTCCCTGCTGATGGAATCCTTGCCGATATAGTAATCCACCATTGCCTCGTTCATACAATAAATCCGATAGTTCTCCAGTGCATGAATAAACCACTCAAGATCCTGATAGCGCGGAAGCTCCGTCCGAAACATCACCTGCTTCAAAACCTCTTTTCTGGCAAGAATCGTCTGCGTCCCAATACCGAACAGATCATCCTGCATGGTAAGGAAACCGGCACGAATCCGCTTGGGATATTGGGTAACCTTTCCACCCGCTTCAAATCGATTCATTTTACACACAACAACATCCGCTTCCACCTCTTGAAGCTTCCTCATCTGCCTTTCCAGCTTATCCGGGTGCCAGAAGTCGTCGCTGTCATGAAATGCAATATACTCTCCATGTGCCATTGCCACGCCACGGTTACGTGCCGCACACGCGCCGGCATTTTCCTGATAAACATAAAAAAAGCGCGGATCCCTGATGCAGGCAGCCACCTGTCTTGTCTGATCCGTCGAGCCATCATCCACCAGAATCAGTTCCAGCTCACGATAGCTTTGCTCCAGCACGCTGCGAACCGACTTCTCTAACACATCTCCCCGATTATAAGCAGGAATTACCACTGTCACAACATGACTGTCATTCAAAACTTACCTCTTCCCTGCTTTTTGAGCAGCCTTGTTTCCGCTCTCTTCGTACAAATCATCGTGTAATAGGTCCGGACGGTTTTTAGGATACCAAGCTTTCGAAGGCGTCCAATACCACGCAGCAGCTTTTCCATGAAATCCTGCCCTATTCTCTCACCTTGCCGCTTATGACTTCCATATGGAATTGCAGACATAGCCGGGCAAGCCTCTTCTACAATCTTATATTGATGATGGTTAATAATTCTTTCTTCTTCCGGAAATTCCATCAGCATGGACATTAAGTAACGGCAGTTGGCCGGCTGAAGGGAAGTCACATGATCCATCAAGTCAAATCCTGTCTCTATAGCAGAAAGCCAGCAGCCGTTTCGCTGATCCCAATAAAAAACATTGCAGGATGAGAGCCCTTTCTGCGGATATTCTTTCTGCCAGTCAAAATATTCCTGCAGAGATTTTTCCTCCAAAGATCCCTTCTCAATCCCGAACCAATCATAAAAATCAAATCCCGCCCCATCACCGGTAAAGCTCCGACGATACCATTCCATTACATTCGGCCATACACCGCTGCGCAGGAGCACTACCTCTCCAAATTCTTCCACCAATGTATCAAACTGACAGTGCCCATAATACAACCGATCCTCATCACACACCTGCCCGGAGATATAATCCTGATATTCAGCAACACGCTCAGCTGCATTCGACTTTTCCTGACGAGGGATTTCATAATGCCGTATTCCTGCCGCCCTGCAGAGCTTCTTCGGAACTTCCAGATCATCCTCATAAATCTCATCATGCCAAAGAGTAAAGGCATCAAAATCGATTCCCGCATGCTCGGCTAACGCTAGCAGTGTACGACTGTCATGTCCGCCTGTGATGGCCACCAAAAGCCTTGCTGAAGGAAACAACCTCTGCACCTGACATAGTGAATAATCAAAACAACTAATAATTCGTCTCAATCGCTGTTTTTCATCCGAAATGCCATCGTAACGCGATGCAAGCAGAGGGCGAGATAGCTCCTCTCCCGTGTTGCAGCAGTAAATCTGGCTGGGAAGGAGACGACGCACGCCTTCGTACTGTGTCCGCGGCCCCGGCATCCAATTCATGATTCTTCCAGCCGGCGATTCATAGTTTTTTCGTCTGCCGCCATCTAACTCTTCCAGCAATGTACTGTCACTGGAAACTCCAAGTCTTGAATAAAAAACCGGCAGAAGACTGCAGGCATCTGTATATACATCACCCTGACACAGCAAAAGGTAACGTCCGCACCAGCTTTCCTCCATTTCCAGTATCTCTTTGCGATCGATTATCTCCGGATATTTGATGCACAGCGCTTCCATTTCTGTAAGAGGGTCACCTTTTTCCGGCAGGAACTGCCATGCAATTCCAAGCAGCACCATTCTTCCGTCCAGCGTGCTCTGCACCTGCAAATTGCGATGATAATTCAGAATCCATCCCCCCTGCATCTCTGTGCTGCTAAAGTCCGGTCGGTCCAGCTTATTTTTTAAAATCGCGTAGTGTCCACCTCCGCTCATATCCCGTGCCTCTTTCTTATTCTCCCTTCAAGCATCCTCCAATCATCCTTGCTGCATACAATCAGAAGGTGCAGAAAAAAACCGACAACTGCCAGAATAAGTGCCGCCAAAATCAACGTGAGCCAGGTCCTCGGTGCATACAGAAAGCTCATTCCTTTGAACACCACACACAGCGCTGCGCAGGAGAGCAGATTTTTTAGAATAGCCGGATAGAATGTCCACCATGGCATATTCAGAACATGTGCCATATAAAGCGGATTTGTTATAAAGTTAATCACCATCATGACAAGCACTGTAGTCCATACCACTGCATATATTCCAAGACTGGTATAACGAATCAGCACATACATTCCTGCCACATTCAATATGCCGCCACAAATCGTAATTATGGTCGGCAGCTTCTTTTTCAAAGTAAGCGTATAAATGTAGTACAACGGTTGCATAGATCCGCCGGGAATTGTGATCATATTATTGATAACCGTCAGTGTATATATCAGTGAAATGTCCTCACACGGAATCCAGAGCCGGTAAAAGGACATCCCCAGAGCAAGGAAGCCGGCAAATACGACATTTGAAAGTCCGCCAGACAGCTTCATAGCCACTCGAAACTCTCCAAGCAGTGCCTTCTGATCTCCTTTAGCATAGCTTTTTAAATACAATGGCTCAAATGCCTGACCAACCAAAAGAAACATACTGCTGAACATAGAGTAGAACGTCTTTGAGATTGCCAGCTGTCCCATCGCAGCTGTTGTGAGCATCCAATTGCAGATTAAAAGATCCAAACCACTGTTGAGTGCATCCCCCAGCGAATTCAAAGACGTCCATAGCCCGTCCAACACCAATCTACCAATGGCAGAAATAGAAAAAAACTCTCTTTTTACTCGGAGCTCCGGGGTATAATGCCGACAAATCCATACATTGGCAGCCGCAAGTACAAAGGACGCAACAGCAAGTCCAAGTCCAACATAATACACATGCGCAGGAAAAAAGTGAAAGCAAACTGCCAGAACAAGTGCCTCACACACATATCCGACGGTCTTGCATCGTCCTACAACGTGCAGACAGTTTTTGATATGCGCCGAAGCCGCAAAGGCTGTGGATACGGTAACGATCCAGAAGTTAATAAATACAAATAGAAACAGCATTTTTACATCTGCCACCAGCTGCACAGGAATGACCAGCAGCCGTTCCAGAAAACAAATGCCCGCCAATGAAACCGCAAACAATCCTGTTCCAAGAATAAGGTCGCCGAAAACGGTGGATGCAAAAAAAATATTTGCCTCCCTATAATTCTCTCTATGATAAGCAACCACAATGTAGCGTGCCGCAAAGGAATTCAGTACTGCCGTAATCATCGTGGCATACTGGGCTATATTTTTCCCAAGCGTCACAAAGCCATATGCATCGCTGCCGAGCTTGTCCGTTACTACAGGCACCAAAAGCAGTGTAATAAGCGTGTTAACAATCAGCGCACCACCGGAAGCAGCTACCGTCTGTAGCAGCCGAACATATTTGTTATATTTCTTCATCGGCATCTCCGTTTTCTACCGTCGCACAATAACGAAGCACTGCGCGGCTCCTCAGCCACGCAAAAACGTAGGGCACAACTGTCAGATCCATGCCACGCACGCCGGTCCTGCAGATATTCCACAGCATAGCTGCTTTCGCCTTTGGATTTTTCTGATAGTCCTCATAGTTGTGCCGATATATGCTTCGAAAGCCGTATCCAACCTGCCGAACACTGCCGGACACATGTTCTCCCGGCTCTTTTCGTTTATAAAAAATCACGTCTCGTATTCCGCGTAAATGATAGTCCCTGGAAATTCGAATCCAAAGCTCATAATCCTCTGCCGCCGGTTCTTTTCGAAATCCGCCAAGAGCTCGAAGGACATCCGTTCGAATAAGTGGTGCAGATGCAGACCCCACATAGTCTGTGTAGAGCATGTCAATATAGTCTGGTTCCGGTTTAAACACCTCCCACTGCCAATTATAGGATCCTCCTCCCTCTTTAGGCCCTAGAATCCATCCGGTTCCGAAGACCAATGCAGTTTCCTTATGTCCGTCAAACAGAGGCAATAGCTTTTCCAGCTTATCCGCGCACCAGGTATCATCGTCATCCAGATATCCGAGAACTTCTCCCCGTGCAGCCGCAATGGCAGCGTTTCTTGCAGCAGAAACGCCGCCGTTATGTTCCATCGCAATATATCGGATTTGCGGATACTTGGCTGCTTCCCTCGCAATTTGTTCCTGAAGAACACTCCCCTTCCCATTATCATCTATGAGCAGCAGCTCCAGCACAGGCACTGACTGTTCCAGTACGCTTTTCACTGCGCGCAGTACGCAATTCCATTCCCTGTGGTAGGTTGTTATCACAGCGCTCACGCGTAGATCGGCCATAGAACCTTCTCCTTTAATATTGCAATGCCCTCCGAATAATCGCTATGCGGCCAATAAGCCATGACAATGTCCAGCAAACGATGATCAGCCACGCCCATATAAGTCCCGCAGATACAGGCCCTTTCACCATTCTACGAACCTGAAAAACATCCATTATAAATCCGTGAATGAGAAACGCCCCAAAGCTGCTCTCACAAAATCCAGCCATCTTCGATGAGAGGTGTGGAGAGGTTTTAAAAAACAAAAAGACCGCAGCGCTGTATAACATGATGACTCCATCATCATACATATAATTGGATTCAATCTGCTCAGTCATTCGAACGCACAGCCAGTACTGCCAGAAGATCGCAATGCCAGCCAAAGCAGGCAGTGCCCAGCGCAGTACCTGGACGCGGAACGAATCAAGGCGCCAAAGACTCAGCTTATATCCAAGACAAAAATAGAACAGCCATGTCCAAATTCGCAGCCGCTGTGTAACAAATGCCTGCACAAAAAAACCGCCTTCAGCCACGGATATAACAGAACAAAGCTCCGTCACAAGGCAGATCCCGCAAAGGAAAATAATCACCCGGTTGATATTTTTTTTGATTGCCTCAAAGCCAAACAGAAGTATGGTGTAGATCAATACAAAGGAATATAAAAACCAAAGGTATGCATAGCCGGTATATGAAAGAAATCCTTTGAACATTTCCTTTGCCGCCATTGACAGCGAAAAATGATAAACAAACAGCACATACAGTCCAATGCAGAAACCATTGATAATTAGAACGCGTGCAATCTCAAGTATTTTCTTCTTGTAGTAAGGAAACAGGAAATTCTCTCTGCGAAGCATCAGACAGCCATTCACCATGAAAAACAACGGCATACAGCACCTTGCTGCATAAAAAAGCACCACATTGGGGCATGGATCTGTCACAGATTCTCCGCGCTGCGTATGCAGTGCAAAAACCATTAAAAGAGAAAACACCTTTAATGCATCCAAATATACAAGTCTATGTCCCTTTATATCACGGTTATTGGTCACGTACGTTCTCCCTTATTCTCCTCGAAAGGCAGAAACGGTCTTCGTGGATATCCGGACGTTTTTCTCTCCGAACCGGTACAGGCTATTCCCAGCATGATAAATAAAAACAGCGTCAGATAGCTGGAACTGGTATAAGAACGTTCTGTCAGTCCCCGAATCATCAGCGGAAGCATAAAGGCGGAGCAAGCCAGATACTGCTCATGTGAAAAAGCTTTGCTCCTTCGAAAACTGTATAGAATCATCAGAAAATATAGTCCCACACCAATCAATCCCACATCCAACCATATTTCCAGCAGCGTGTTATGTGATCCGTAACTCATACTTCGAAACCAGCTGTTCCTGACAAACCGGTCCTGCAAGGATTTAAGTCCCTTTCGATCATTCCAGAACATAAACATCCCATAGCCGGTAAAGGTGCGGTCATCAATCATGAACGGTATAATCTCTTCCCATAACGTGGTTCGGTTTGACAGCGTCGCATCCTTCCCGAAATATTCAAATACAGGTGCCAAAACAGGCAGCACCGTCAATGCTGCCACAAGAAAGCCCACCGATACCACAATATAAATATATGACCAATGAAATCTAGGCATTCTTTCCTGCGTATGGTCATAGCAGAAAATATAAAAGCAAGGAACCACTGCTGTAGCCACAGCACCGACCGCACTTGTCTGAACCAGCAAAAAGAGCTGAGCCACAAGGATAATCAGCATAAAGAGTGACACCCTTTGGTTTTCCTTCCGTTTCATACAAAGAAGCGCAACCAGCAGCACCAAACCAAATGCAAGCTCCTCTCCCATGCCATTTTTCCGATTCATCAGGCCATGAAACAGATACCTGCCTTCTTCATCGTAGTAAAAGCCATATGATCGGAAAATGCCGAACAAAACCAGATTTATAAAAACAAATATTCCCTGTGCTCTGCAGATCAGCTCCAGAAGCCGCCGTACTTCATATCGGTCCGCCAGCCACAGGCCAAACAAAAAGGTGATGGCAAAGCGAAGGCAGGTTGTAAATTCTGCCGTTTTGTTACTCGTCACCAGAAAGGACTGTACTAGCAAGATTCCGTTCACAGCATAAATGAAGCCATACTTTTTTTTCAGATCCAAAAGTCGGATCTCGCCGATACTTTCCGCACTGGATACCAAAATCAGCAGCACCTCTATTGCACTGGAACCGTAATCGAATACTGGAGTTAAGACCGGATAGTGATCGGCCAATGAGCCCGGAAATCCAAGTCTGCACAAAAGGCACAAAACAACCCAAAAGTCAACGACAGACTCTTTCCCGCCCACAAGGTATAGTTCATCTGTTATTCGCTGCTTCATTTATTCCTCGCCTTGCGCAGAATGTACTTCTTGCATTTTTCTAATCCTCTTCACTCCTCATATTCCGTCGTCGACAATCCCAGACGGCGCAACAGACAGTACAGCAAGTGTCCCAATCCCCCTCCCAAAACATTTGCCATAATATCCGTCAGATCCGCCTGTCCCAGATTCCAAAAAAGCTGTGTACTCTCAATCAATACGGACAATGAAAGGCTGAATATAAGCGCATAAATTACATCATTCAGATTGTCTTCATCCATATAGGGCAGCAGCAGTCCCAACGGAACAAACAGCACGATATTCAGCAGAATATGTCGAACAGGTTCTATAGAATGCGTCCGAAGTGCTCTCTCCAGCGCGTCCATCCGCAACAGAGATATAGTATGATCGCCGGATGTACTGCGTGAAAAGACCGTGACGCATCCAACAATCACCAGATATAGGAGCAAAATCGCCGCAATTCCAAGATTTATATTCCGAAAGCATCTGATCAGATATAAAACCGCTCCGACAACCGTCAAAAAAGAAATCATAATCAGTATTGCCAGCAGAACAATTTCCGTCCCGAGGGCCCTGGAAACAGCCAGCAAGGTGACAGCCAGCATTCCAAAGAGAAACAGCAATACCACAGCTGCAGCGGATATGGCCTGACGCGCAGCGGATCTCCTGTATATTTTCCGCAATATTACAAAATAGCAGCCCGCTAAAAGCAGTCCAATCATTATCTTCTGCAACAGTTCCTGCTCGCTCACATTATCCCCTTCTATGCAAAGCTATTCCATATATGCAGAGTCCTCAGAATCTTTCCCCGCTGAATCATTCCCTTCCCATGCGAGAAGCTCCTCCAATACGCTCTGGGCAGATCGACCATCGCTGAGCGTAAAATCATCGCCCCCTGTGAGTTCTGACAACACGTTCCTGCCAAACTCCTTCTGGATCTCTTCCTGTCGAATTGAACCAGCATCTTCTTGTGACATATCGGATGGCTCGATTACTGAATTTTGTGTTCCAGTCAGCTCCGTATTCCCCGCTTTATCCTTCTTTGCAGAACGACGTGTCTTTTTTCCTGACTTATACGATCGAGGGTTCTCTTTTTTATCTCTGGAACCAGCACCGTTTACTCCAATCCCATTAATAATGCATCCAAGGACTCGAATGCCCGATTTATCCAACTTTTCCAAAGCGCTTTGTATGGCCGGGAGCGGTGTGCTGTCGTATTTAATAACATACAGCACCGTGCCGGCAATTCGGTTGAGTCCCAAAACCTCAGAAGCCTCACCCACCGGAGCAGAATCCAAAATAATATAGTCATACTCCCCAGATAGTCTTTGAATCAGCTCTGACACCGTCCCGTCCAATGACAATGTAGCATGCTCCCTTACCGCCGGAAGCAAATCCAAATATCCCGTTAACGGAGTAATCACATCCTCTTCGGTAGCATCTCCGCGATACAATGCGTTCAACGAATGTGAATACTCTACTTTTTCCACGAACAGTGTCCCAAGGCTGGGATTCCGAGTATCCAAATCCACAAGAAGTGTTCGATGCTCCATATCAGAGAGTTGTACCGCAAGATTGGCTGCAACCGTGGATTTACCCTCACCGGTTGTTGTACTCGTAACATAGAAGCAATGATGCTGTTCCTTACTGCTGAGCCGATTGCGAAGTATATATGCTGCCGCCGAATAATTCTGCAGAACATTGGAATGATCTGGAATATCGGCAGCCAACATCGCATTTTGCCGTTTGTGAAAAAACATCTCGTCCTGCGGAATCATTCCGATGGTTTCCAGTCCGAACATCGTCTCCGCATCTCTCGTATTGGTCAGCGTCGGACGAATCATCAGTTCCATCACAGCAGCTCCGATGCCGCCAAGCAGTCCCAGAAGCATAAACAAAAACGGAACCGCCCTTCCAGCGCCGACTATAGAGAACTCCACTGCCTCCGGCTGATTGATAACCTTCAATTGTCCCAGCTGCAGTGTCTCCGGAATTGTCTGATTAGCAGCTTCCACAATACCATTCCAGATACTCTGCGCCTCTTCCTCTGTCCTCCAGGTGAAGTGCATTTCCAGGATCTGCGTTGCCTGATATTGCGTCACTGTCAGTCCAGAGCGCAAATCCTCCACAGTTGTACCAAGAAGGCCTTCCTGACTGATCACCTGACTCAGAACCGTATCACTGCTCAGCACATAGATCACAGCATCTGCCATATCCTCTGCTAGATGAAAATCATTGTTATTCGCAATCTGAGTCCCGGTAATATAAACACCTTCTGCATGATTCTGCGTTGAAATTGCCAACGAACCGCTGACCTCATAGCTGCGGACGGAATCCTGCACATACGTCATAACGTATATCAAAACGCCGAATACCAGACCCACAAATGTGAGGGATAGAATCATTTTCCAACGTTTTTTTAAGGCAAATATCATATCACTGACACGAATCTGCACACCGCCACTGTTCATAGAACTCCTTATTTACAACTACTTACGCGACTATTTCCGACTTTTCTTCTTTCTATTTCTGCGAATTGCAGCAAGACTCATCCCCAGAACACCGACGACTGCTGCTGTTCCACTGCAGACCAGAATATACGGCAATACCTTACTGGCCCCTACATTCACAGTCTGCACCTCAGCCTGATCACAGACCTCGAATGTATAGTGCTTCTGCTCATCGCCATCCATCGTGATATAGTAGACACCTGCACTCAGATTCGTAAATGTAATCGGAGCATTTGTCGTCGTCCAGGTGCGAAGCAATGTTCCGTCTGAGGTATAGAGTGACAGCTCTGCACCGGCACGCTGTCCGCCCAAGAGGCTGGAAGCTGCACCAATGCTGACTCGCAGCATCCGATTTGTCAGCCGCAAGTTCTTTTGCGTCTCATTGTCCATTCGCCCGTCTGATGCAACATAGACCGTGTACTCTGCTGCATCCATAAAATAATCCTCTGCCGACGAAGTCTGACGTATCGTATAAGTAGTATCCTTCTCCAATTCTTCCAGGACAATTTGACCCGAAGAATCTGTCGTAGCGGTTGTCACGATTCCATCATCTGAAGAAATTTCAAAAGATGCACCCGCAATTCCGCGATTCTCATATAATTCATCCGTCAGCTGCAGTGCGATGCGGCTGCGCTCTGTCTCCACAGTATTCAGCGGAGCCGCTGCCTCGGATTTCTTCTCCACAGTGCAATCAAATGCTTGCGTTTGTCCGGCATAATACTTCGGAATACCCTTTTCACGGACTGTATACTCTCCAAGGTAAAGCTCATCGCTCGTTCCGGATCCGTTTTCATCGCAGACTATTTCACCAACAATCTCTCCCTCATGGTAGCGCAGCGTACCATCCTGCGTCAGAACATCGTTTTTTGCCAGAATTTCAAAGGTGGCCCCGCCTACTCCGGCCTGCGTTTGCATATCATTCACCTGAACTCGAATGACATTCTTGGATGGGCTTAACAGCATCTTCACGATAAACGGCTCCGACCAGTCATACAGATCATCCAGGAGAAAGGACTGGTTCTCGGCAGCATCATAGCCTTCCGGCTCTGTCAGCTCATGCACAACATACTGTCCCTGCCAAAGCTTCTCCGGAAAATAGAACGTCCCAGCTTCCGTCGTTTCGTAATTGCGGAAGGATATTTTCTCCGGATAATACACGTTCAGAATCTGCAGCGCATCATCTTCTCCGTACAACTCAAACTGGACGCCTTCTTCCTTAATGGTACGGTCCGTTTCAGCATCCACCATCTCTACAAAAACTGCTGATTTAATTCCCTTGTCCGGCTCCGTACCGGTCCCTATGCCAGTTCCAGCTCCGCCTCCGCCATCATGCTCTGTCATACCGTCATGCTCTGTGGTTCCATCCGGCTGATCTGCTTCCGATGTTCCATCCGGATCTGTTCCTTCTCCGCCGCCGGCAGTACCGCCTGCATTCTGATTGCCGCCGGAGCCTTCCTCTCGTGCAATCACAGCTCCGATCCCGTCCGCTTCGCTTTCTGTTGTCACGCCAAGGTTAGTGGAGGCTTCATCCTCATTCAAAACATTCACGAGATAGAGCGACAGCAGCAGAATGACCAGCAGCAGAATCAGAACCAAACCACTGAACATATCCGTTGCCGGCTGCCAGATATTCAAATCCTCTCCCGCGGAATGCTTTCCCCACTTTTTCATTTTGCAGCTCCTCCCCTTGTCATTTCCTCAAACTTCTCGATTGACAAAGGTTTCGACAGTAAAAATCCCTGTCCCTCCAGGCAGCCGGCTTTGCGAAGGACAGACAACTGCTCCATGCTTTCAATTCCCTCGGCGCTCAAATTAATATTCATTTTCCGGGCCTGTTCAAAGATGTCCGAGATCGCCGAAGCACTCTGTTTCCCATCCAAACGTCGCAAATCAAGCTTCAGAGTATCTGCCCGAATGGCATCAAGATCCCGAAGCAGGATAAAATCTCCGTCAAATCCATCCATAATCACCCGAAATCCTTCCGCCCAGAGCTCTTCCTCCAGATTTTTCACCGAAACTCCGGCATTCAAATATGCATTTTCTGCAATTTCAATTTCCAGATAGCGCGGCGGAATGCGATATGTCTTGGACAGTTTTTTAAAATAATCCACAACATCCATAGCCAGAATATCCGTCTTTGTTACATTGATGGAAAGCGGTACCGGCCGCATTCCCGCATCGATCCAATGACGAAGCGTTTCACAGACTCTTTGCCAAATATACTGGTCAAGCTTCGTGATATATCCATTTTTTTCCAAAAGCGGAACAAATACAGAGGGAAGAATTTCTCCCATTTCCCCATGATTCCAGCGAACCAGTGCCTCAGCCCCCACGATTTTTTTCGTATTGAGTTCGTACCGAGGCTGCAATTGAAATGTAAACTCACCATTCTTGAGGCCTTCCAGGATCTGTGGCATAAGTATCTTTTCATGAGCTTCACCACCGGCCACACCAACGGAAGTGTCCGCGGCAGAGAACGCAGGCGTCTTCGGGATACGATCCAATAGCTGAGCAACCTGTCCAAATTCACGCCGTTCCCTGTACAGTCGTTGCTCCTCCACGGTTGGAATGACATTCTTATGAAAGCTGTCAATGAACAACCCCAGACTTCTCATCAAGGTATTCCAGGCAACTCGATACAAAATGTTAAAAATCAGGGAAAGGATCACTCCGGCTATAGATGTGTAAAAGGCAATCTGGATGCCGGAAAGAACCGTCTGTACACTGGTCAGTGCATCCGTAACTGTGCTAAAGCCAATCCCCTTGATACCAATCAGCAAGCCGATAAATGTGCCAAGAATTCCGAGACTGGTAAGCATGCCCGGAACCTGGCTGACAAGTGTCTGCCAGCTGTGGAGTGCAACCGTCTCTTCATTGATATAATCCGTAATATCGCACAGAATTTGTCCGTTTTTTTGCTGTCCGGTCACTTTGATGCGATACTCATCAAACACCTCATCCAGCATTCGCTGTCCGAAGAAGTCTTCCTTAGACTGAATAGCCGTCCAGGCAGAGCTGGACTGAACTTCTACCGCTCGTTCTATATTATTTTCCGCTCTTTCCAAACCGGATTCATAACTAAGCACCGGGACAATGCCGCCTAAAATTGCAGCTCCAATAATAAATGCCATCAAAAGAACAAACAAAAGAGATAAAATATCCGGCGCGTAATACGCCAGTACCGCTGTTCCGGTAACAACCACCAAAATCAAAAGATATAAACTTCTGCGCACGTATGTCTCTCCCTTTGCTTAGCCATCACCCGCAGCTGCTTGTATTCCCAGCTCCCGACACAATCCAATCCATTGCCTCCACATACCCTGCAAGGCCGTGGCCCACAATCTGGTGGTCACAAGCGGGTGCCGTCACTGACGTCTTGCGGAATTCCTCTCTGGCGTTGATATCGCTGATGTGAATCTCCACCTTTGGAACGAATACGCTGCGAAGGGCATCGTGGATGGCATAGCTGTAATGTGTATAGGCTCCCGGATTGATGACAACGCCGATGAGGTCTTCATCATAATAGGCCTCCTGCAGCCGGTCGATGATGGCTCCCTCATGATTGGACTGCCAGCACACTGCCTCTACACCGATCTCTTCCGCATGTTTCTGCAGCATATCCAGAAGGGCATCATAGTTCTGTGTTCCGTAAATAGTCTTTTCCCGAATGCCCAGAAAATTCAGATTGGGTCCGTTGATAATCAATATTTTCTTCATACCCGTTGTCTCCTTTGCATCTTCACTTTTGCTCACCCGTTCTGCTCCCGAATGAAGGCGTGCAGCTTCTTGCGCACCTCTTCAGTCAACGCCTCATCCGGATGAATCCCTGTCCAGTATTCAAATGCAAGTATTCCCTGCCACAGGAGCATATCAATTCCGTTCTGTGCCGGCTTTCCTGCCGCCCGTGCAAGCCGCAGGAACTTCGTCTCCTCCGGGTTGTACACACAGTCATAGGCCGCATCGATCATATTGAAAAATGCAGGATCCTCCACCGGTGATGACGCGATATCCGGAGACATGCCTACATTGGTGCCTTGAATAGCGAGAGTTTGCAGGGCACTGCTTTCTGCGCCGGCAGTTCTGATCTCTGCCGCTTTCAGCCCTTCAAGCTCGATGACTGCGTCAGTCAATAGTCCCACGTGCACCTTCATGGACGGAAATTGCCCGCCAAGCTCATCGGCGAACAGCTGCGCCTTCGGCAGCGTTCGATTCAAAATCAAAAGCTCCGATACGCCAGCCTCGCCGCACATAAATCCAACAGCTCTTGCCGCACCGCCGGCGCCGATCAGAACCACCCGCATGCCAGAAAGAACCAGTCCGTTCTCCTCCAGAGACTTGCGAAGTCCGCGGTAATCTGTGTTGTATCCCTTGTACCCATCCGGCGTCCGAACCAGCGTATTTACTGCGCCGATGGCCTTGGCAATCGGATCAATTTCCGCAAGAAACGGTATCACCTTGCTCTTGTACGGAACCGTTACATTCATACCCTGAATGCCCAGCGAATATGCGCCCTTCACAGCATCCCCTACCCGGTCCTCCTCTGCCACAGGAAAGGTTGTGTATACAAGATTTTTCCGTAGCCCTTCTGCCAATGTATTATGAATCAGCGGCGAAAACGAGTGTGCCACCGGATTCCCGATTAATCCATATACTGCCGTCTTTCCGTCAATGATCTGTCCCATATTTTCCTTTCTGTGCCCTGCCGCCCACAATCGCATAGGATGTCCGGTGTGGAAACCGCCTATTCCGGCTTCATTTTCTTCAACGTGTGCCGCTCCAGCACCCGTTTCCAACGGATCCAGAATTCCTCCTGATCCGTCAGCGGGACCGTGAGGATAGAGGTAATCCCCGCATTGTTGGCTCCCCAGATGTCTGTATAGAGCTGATCGCCGATGAAAACAGTCGATGTCTTGTCAGTGCCCAGTACCTTCATAGCCTCTTTGTATTTATGCGGCAGCGGCTTCATGGCTCTTGTTACCACAGAGCTTCCCACCTCATCCGCAAAGGACTCAGCACGCTTCCCCGTATTGTTCGATAGAATCACTGTTTCAAAGCCCATAATCCGCAGCTGGCGGAACAGGTCCTTCGCCCGCCCATCCGCCGGAGCATTTGGATACACCAATGTATTGTCAATATCAAAAATAATGCCCCGGACTCCGGCTGCATACAAAGCCTGATAATCCAGAGCATAGGCTGACCTCACCCAACGGTCCGGTTTAATTCCTCTCCCCATCGCACGTTTCCTTCTGTCGCTGTTCCAATCGTATACTGCTCGGTTTCAAAATTATTCAGAGCCATTCGCAAAATCGCTGCTGCAAAGCTTCTCTTTTGCTCATTCAGAGTTCTAGGATCTGCCCCCCAGTGCTTTCTTTCCATTTTCCTTTTTAAGCACCTTCTCAAGCTCATCCATAAATGTCTCCACATCCTTAAATTCCCGATAAACGGATGCAAAGCGGACATAGGCCACCGGATCCAGATCATGCACGCGCTCCATGACCAGCTCACCAATCTCCCGGCTGGAGATCTCCTTCTCCTCCCGGTCAAAGATTTCAGCCTCAATCTCGTCCACGCTATGTTTAATCTGATTCACCGAAACCGGGCGCTTGTGGCAGGCACGAAGAATGCCGCCTTCAATCTTGGAACGGTCATACGGCTCCCGATTATTATCCTTTTTAATCACCACCAGCGGAATCGTCTCCACCTTCTCATAGGTTGTGAACCGTCGTCCGCACCCATCACAAATGCGGCGTCTGCGAATGGAATTGTTATCCTCCACCGGCCGCGAATCAATCACTCGATTATCTTCTTTTCCGCAAAACGGGCAATGCATAAAACACCGCCTCCTTCTTGATATACATCTGTTCATCACCTGTCACATTTCAACGTGAGCCTTCTGTTTGCAGGCAAATATGAAGTGGATGCTGAATACTTTTACTCGTGTTTTTGAGTGTAACACATCCCTATAAAAAGCTAAAGGACCTGCTTCTTATAGAAGCAGGTCCTTGAAAGTTTAAGAACGTTGGCAGGAAGCCTCGTCTTGATTCCGATATACACAGAGAACTCATATACACAGAACTCTCCGCGCATTCAGCAGCCTTTGATTCAGCGATCCTTCCACTTCCACTCAGCAACCTCCGGAAGATCCAGGCCGTACTCATGGATGTACTGCTTGTGCTCTACCAGCTTGTTGCTCATCTTCTGATACAGGTATGCGCCCTTGTTGCCCAGCTGCGGCAGATTCTGCAGTGCAGTCTGTACCAGGTGGAAACGATCCACATCGTTCTGTACACGTACATCGAACGGAGTGGTAATGGTACCCTCCTCCTTGTAGCCGCGTACATGGATGAGACGGTTGTTGTGACGGCGATAGGTCAGCTCATGGATCAGGCCGGCATAACCATGGAAGTTGAAGATAACCGGCTTATCCTTGGTGAAGAGCATATCGTACTCCTCATCGGTCAGACCGTGCGGGTGCTCATTGGACGGCTGCAGCTTGAACAGGTCGACAACGTTGATGAAGCGAACCTTCAGGTCCGGAAGCTCCTCGTTCAGGATGCTGACAGCTGCCAGTGCCTCGAGGGTAGGTGTCTCACCTGCGCAGGCGAAGACGATATCCGGATCCTGACCCTGGTCATTGGAAGCCCACTCCCAGATGCCGATGCCCTGTGTGCAGTGCTTAACAGCCTCCGGCATGGACAGCCACTGCGGACGGGGATGCTTGGAAGCTACGATCACGTTCACATAGTTCTTGGAACGCAGGCAGTGATCCATCGTCGACAGCAGGCAGTTTGCATCCGGCGGGAGATACATGCGGACAACGTCTGCCTTCTTGTTGGCAATGTGATCCAGGAAGCCCGGATCCTGATGTGTGAAGCCGTTGTGATCCTGCTGCCATACTGTCGAGCACATGATCAGGTTCAGAGAAGCGATCTGCTCTCTCCATGCCAGCTGATTGCAGACCTTCAGCCACTTTGCGTGCTGTGCAGCCATGGAATCAATGATGCGGGCAAAGGACTCATAGGTAGCAAAGAAGCCATGACGTCCGGTCAGAAGGTATCCCTCCAGCCAGCCCTCGCACATATGCTCAGACAGCATGGAATCCATAACGCGGCCGTAAGGAGACAGATTGTCATCGGTATCCTGGTGCTCTGCATTCCAGTCTCTGTTCTCCACCTCGAATACAGCATTCAGACGGTTGGAGTTGGTCTCATCGGGTCCGAAAATACGGAAGTTCTTGGAATCCTCGTTCAGCTTGAATACGTCGCGGATGAACTTGCCAACCTCGGTCATATCCTGGCCGTCCTTGCTGCCGTGACCCTCGCCGATATCAAATGCATAGTCACGGAAATCAGGCATGCGAAGATCGCGCAGAAGCTTGCCGCCGTTGCCGTGCGGGTTAGCGCCGATACGAGCGTTTCCAACCGGCGCAAGTGCCTTCAGCTCCGGAATCAGCTTGCCATCCTCTGTGAAGAGCTCTTCCGGCTTGTAGCTGTGCAGCCAGTCAGAGAGCATCTGCAGGTGCTCCGGCTTATCCATCATGATCGGAACCTGGTGTGCCAGGTAGTTGCCCTCGATGCGGTTGCCGTCTACTACCTTCGGGCCTGTCCAGCCCTTCGGTGTGCGCAGCACGATCATCGGCCATACCGGACGGGTGGTGTCGTTATTTTCTCTTGCGTTCTTCTGGATCTCCTTGATCTTCTCGATGACGGTGTCCATGGTCTCAGCCATCTTGCGATGCATCTCCATCGGCTCCTCGCCTTCAACGAAGTAAGGCTCCCAGCCGCAGCCATGGAAGAAGTTCACGATCTCCTCATGAGACATGCGGGCAAAGATGGTCGGGTTTGCGATCTTGTAGCCGTTGAGGTGAAGGATCGGGAGAACCGCACCATCGGTTACCGGATTCAGGAACTTGTTGCTCTGCCAGGAGGTAGCCAGAGGGCCTGTCTCAGCCTCACCGTCACCAACGGTTACAGCAGCAATCAGATCCGGGTTATCAAAAACAGCACCAAAGCCGTGTGCGATGGAGTAGCCCAGCTCACCGCCCTCGTTGATGGAACCGGGGGTCTCCGGTGCGCAGTGGGACGGAACGCCGCCCGGGAAAGAGAACTGCTTAAACAGCTTCTGAAGTCCGGCCTCGTCCTCCGAGATGTTCGGATAGATCTCGCTGTAGGAGCCGTCAAGATAGTCATTGGCAATATAGAAGTTTCCGCCGTGTCCGGGGCCGGACAGCAGAATCAGATCCAGATCATAGCGCTTAATGGCACGATTCAGATGTGTAAAAACAAAGTTCTGTCCCGGAACCGTTCCCCAGTGTCCTACGATCTTCTTCTTAACCATATCTGCAGTAAGCGGCTTCTTCAGAAGCGGGTTATCGAGAAGGTACAGCTGGCAGGCTGAGAGGTAATTGGCAGCGCGCCAATAAGCATTCATTTTAGTAAGAAGCTCATCGGTAATCGGTCCCTTTTCCTCGCAGGAAGCTGCGGTCGTGAGATTATTATCACTCATGTTCAGTCTCCTTATTGTGAAATGTATAACAATGTGTACAAAGTCATGATAGCTTAGCGCGAGATATCCAACAAGGGAAAAAACTCACGGATTTCGAGTCGATTTTCCCGCTTTCCCTTAGTAATATGACGGATATTGCAGAACCAGCGCTGCTGCGCCGCAAGAACTGCAAAATTTATCGCAAAACCTGTAAAATCGTACCCATTCAGAGCCTCTGGCACAAGAAACACCTCTTGCCGTGTAGACGGTACCGATATCACCGATACAACAAAACAGCTCACCGCACCTCAGAAATCAAAAGACTGACTTGGGAGTTCCGGAAGGGAGTTTCCGGTCCAGCCAGATTCCTGTGTGCGGTGAGCCTCGTACAAATGGAACAATAATCGTAACTATTCAGCACCCATCTCGATTTTCCTTCGGAAAACCTCGATATGGCTGG